>PBFM01000036.1 GCA_002718655.1 Fidelibacterota bacterium | reverse complement strand
CCTGTGTATTCATTATATGGCAAAAACAAAAAGCCAAATAAAAGAATGTTAAAGAATATTGATATTCTTGTATATGATATCCAAGATATAGGAGTCCGTTCTTACACATATATCTCCACAATGGGATTAGCAATGGAAGCCGCAGCTGAAAATAAAATTGATTTTATGGTATTGGATAGGCCTAATCCGATTGGTTTGGATAAAATTGAAGGTAGCATTCTAGAACTGAGTTACAAATCATATATCGGTATGTATCCCATACCATATGTTTATGGGTTGACCTCTGGTGAGCTAGCAAAAATGATAAACCAATCTGGATGGCTTGGTAATAAAAAATGTAATCTGAAAATTATAAAAATGAAAAATTTTGATAGAAAAATGATTGGTGACATAGTTTTTGATAATTGGATACCCACTTCTCCTCATGTTCCACATTCTACCACGCCTGCATATCTGGTAGCAACAGGTATTATCGGTGAGCTTGGGGTGTTCTCAATTGGAGTTGGATATACATTGCCATTTAAGACAATCGCTGCACCTTGGATTGACTCAAAATTAATTGCAGAAAAAATGAACGCACGTGATTTACCTGGCGTTATGTTTAGGCCAATAGAATATACTCCTTACTATTCTATCTATAAAGGCGAATTAGTTAAGGGTATTCAAATTTACATAACAAACATAGAGGTAGTTGATTTGATTTTAATTCAGTTTCATTTTTTGGAAATTCATAATGAATTGTACCCTGATAAGAATCCTTTTGAATTAGCTAAAAATGTTAATCTTGATATGTTTGATAAGGCTATTGGGACAGATAAAATTAGAAAAAAATTTATGGAAGCTTTTTTAGTTTCTGATATTAAAAGCAAAATGATTAATGATGTATATGATTTTAAGACTTTTAAAGAGGAATTCCATTTGTATGATTAGAACAGCTTTTCTAGTTTTATTTTTACTTTTTAGTTGCAATGAGAGCATTCAATCCTTTTTATGGGTAGAAAGACTTCCTAAACCTTGGACATTGAATCAGCAAGATTTTGATTTTTACTTAATAAAATTTCAAGACAATTATCCTAATTACCATGATAGGCTTATAGCTCTGAATCTATGGCGGGTAGGGACGCCTTATGGTCTATACTGTCTTGGGGAGGAACAAGGAAAGGATAAAGATCCGATTATTAGATATGACTCATCAGATTGTACAGTACACATACTTACTACTTTAGCATTTGCAGAAAGTTCTTCATTGGAAGAGGCAAAGAAAAATATGATTGACATCCATTATAAAGCCAATGTCAATCTTAAAAAATATCCTGATTACGATTATCGATGGCATTTTACATCTGATAGAATTCTAAATCATCATATAACGGTTGATATCACAAAATCTGTAGCTGAATATGAAGATATTGAGAATTTAGAAATTGAATTAAACAAAAAAGATGATGGTAAGAATTTTTTAGAACTAGATTGGACATTAAAAGCGAATATTTCATTTATACCAACAGAAAAAATTAATAAACAAATTATTTCAAGATTACCAAAAATATGTGGAGTTGCATTTATTAAAAGAAGTTACTTTAATTTAGGTATTGCAGTTGCACATGAGGGATTTATTATAAATAAAACTGACCTAATTCATGCCTCATCTTCAAAAGAAAAAACTGTAATTGTAAACTTTATGAATTACTTGATGAATGAAAACAAGAATAGGTTTGATGGAGTATTGTTCTATGAACTAGTGGAAAAAGATAAAATATAAATAATATCGAATACTAGCTCCTCTTTTTTTATTTAAGATAAATTTATTAAATTAAGACTCGCCTTACAGCCCATTACTTTTAATTAAAAGGAAATTTATATGTCAAATTGGGATAAAACCACCTTTGTAAATCATTTAAGGGAAAAATGCAACCGAGAAATTGCAAAAGTTGGGGTTCATATTGTTGAATTTTCAGAAAAATTTGCAGATGACATCACCTGGGGGCGTAGCTCCGAACATGGAACCTTAACCTTCAGATGCGATACGGACGTTGGACTATTACCTTTATTCCACATGACTTCTGTCGGGCAATTAAATCTACAAATTAATTTTATGAGAAATAAGGAGGTTCCCTCGATGGTACTCCGTGACTTAGTGCTAAAATTAGAGTCAAATTTTCTTAGAGATTATGATGAACTTGAATATCCTAGTGATGTTTTTGTTCCAATGGACGAGCTATTTCACACTGAAAATCAAGTTGGAAAATTTCTTAAGACTATGGAGGGTGTTACATATAGGTTGAGACAATAATAAACCAGTATATAGTTTCCAGAATGTACTCGCCGTTCTGATTTGCATCGTTCTCCTTCATTTAATTTCATCTCAAAACCAATTTTACATGCATGAGCTAATTAAAACTTTTTATGTGATTTATCTGTTTCAAATTGTTATACTAGCATCAGAGCAGAACGAACTTCCAATTGGACTAACAGAATCAGAAAAATTAAGGTTAGATGAGATTCTCATTATGGGTAGGGATACAGATCCTCCGTTAGGCCCGGTTCGTAGTATTGCTGAATATGAGAGGATGCAAGGTGTTCTAATTCGTTATCCATTTGGGTTAAGCACGGAAATAATTTCTGAAATATCTGAAAATTCAACAATATTTTGCTTGGTTTCATCAAGTCAGCAGAATGCGGCGTTAAACGCGATGGAGGATGGAGATGTAAATATCGAAAATGTAGAATTTGTCATAGGCCCAACAGATAGTTATTGGACAAGGGATTACGGACCTTGGTGGATTGTTGATGGTAATAAGAATGTTTCAATAGTGGATTTCACATATAATCGTCCACGGCCAAATGATAATGATGCACCATTAAAAATCTCAAATCATCTTGAAGTACCATACTATGCAACTGATATAATTCATGCAGGTGGTAATTATATGACAGATGGATTAGGGATTTCAGCATCATCTGATTTAGTATATGAAGAGAATGAAATACCTGATGAAGATTTACTTGATATTATGCTGGAATATTATGGCATTGAGACATACCATATAGTTGATGACCCTAATAATACTTATATTGACCATATAGATTGTTGGGGGAAATATTTAAGCCCATCAAAGATTTTAATTAGAGAGGTTCCTGAAACGCATCCACAATACGATGATATTGAGGAGACTGCTGAATATTTTGCAAATTCGCTTAATGAATGGGAGGAGCCTTGGGAATTACATAGGATTTGGACTCCGGGGAACGAGCCATATACAAATTCACTCATACTTAATGAAAAAGTATTAGTACCAGTCACTGGCGGTAGCTGGGATGAAGAGGCATTGGAAACTTACCAATTAGCATTGCCTGGTTACGAAATCATAGGATTCACTGGTTCGTGGGAATCGACAGATGCACTGCACTGCAGAGTAAAAGGTATTCCCGATCTTGAGATGCTACAAATATTTCACAATCCATTAGATTACGGTACTGAACCAAGCTTTGATGGCTATATGATTGAGGTGATTGTGGATGATTTAAGCAATACAGGCCTCATAGAAGATTCGATTAAGGTTTTTTGGAAAAGACCTAATTCAAATCATTGGTCATCTGACTATATGCACCAGATAATTTTTGAAGATGATTCTAGCAGGTGGCTTGGATTCATACCTGCTATTATTGATTCGGGGTTCATCCAATATTACATTCAAGCTGCGGATTCAAGCGGGCGTTTAGAAAAAAATCCAATAGGAGGGTGGTATGAATTTTTTGCCTCACCAACTACAGCTTGTGACTCCTGGGAGCTAGGAGACATTGATAATTCAGGTGGCTTGAACGTAATTGATGTTTTGACACTTTCAGACATAGAAAATGGTATGCTTAATGGGATATGCCAGGAATCAATATCTGATATAAATAATGATGGTGAAATATCAGTTGTAGATATTATTTTTCTTGTTAATATAATACTCAATCCTTGAATGATTATTTATTCAGTCGAATTGTATAATAAGTTAGTATTTTTGCTTCAAGCTAATTGATACAACATCTAAATTCATCAATAAATTTTAGGATTTAAATTGAAAGTAAAAGTAAAAAAGGTTAACGATTATACTGTGGAACTCTCTGCTGATGTTCCTTGGAGAGAACTTGAAGTGGAATTCAATTTATCTGTTAAAAAGTTCAGTAAAAAGATAAAAATGCCTGGGTTTAGATCTGGCAAAATTCCAGTAGATAGGTTGTTAACGCAGTTCAAACAAAATATCGAAGCTGAGTTTGTTGAGAATAACATTCAGAAATATTATCTACAAGGGTTGAAAAAAGAAAACCTTAATCCTGTTAACCGTGCAGAAATAAAAGATGTCTCCTTTCAAATGAATGAGGATTTTTCCTTTACCGCATTATTTGAGATAGAGCCTGATATCGATTTGCCAAAACTAAAAAAGAATAGTCTATCAGTAAAAAAAGTGAAATACATACACGATAAAAAAGATGTTGAAGATGCAATGATGCAACTAAGAAAAGCTCACGCAACAATCAAAACGGTAGAAGATGGTGCTGCTGAAGGAGACTACCTTACCTGTTCACTTCAAAAACTTGATGAAACAGGCGTCCCAATTATTGGGAAAAAATTTGAAAAACAATATCTCAGAGTTGGCAACGGTTCTTTCACAGATGATCAGAAAGAAAAAATGATAGGTTTGAAGCCAGGGGGAAAAGCAAGGATAAATCTTCAACTCAATAAGGAAGAGAATAAGTCTGAATATGAACTAGAGGTTGATTCTATTGAGAGGGAGATACTACCAGAATTAAATAAAGAATTTATAAAAAAAATCAACCCCAAATTGGGCAGTCTTGAACAGTTGCGTAATGATGTTGAAGACAAAATCATAGCAAATTTCAATGAGCGTTCACAAACATCATATGAGCGAGACTTGTCTGACGCTGTAATTGAAAAAGCAAACCCTTCATTTGCACCATCGATGGTTGAAAATTATCTCATTAATCTTATAGAAGATGTTAAAAAACAAAATAATGGGGAACCTTTAGATGAACAGAAAGTACGTGAGCATTATAAACCATTAGCCGAAAGGAATGTGAAATGGTACTCATTGCGAAATAAAATTATAGAGAAAGGTGGTCTTGCAGTATCTGATCAAGATGTGAACAATGAAATCCAAAAACTTATTGATCGAACCCCACAATCTGAAATTGAAATAAAGAAATTCTACAAAAAACCTAGCAGTAGGAAGCGTTTAAAGGATGAGCTAATAGAAAAGTTGATTTTGAAATATTTAGAGCAATTTGCTAAAGTTGAAGAACTACAAGTCAAAACAGAGGATCTTCGAGGAAATGAATATGAACATTGATGAGAAAATACTCAATCAGTTAGTACCCATAGTTGTTGAACAAACCGGAAGGTCAGAACGCGCATTTGATATTTATTCAAGATTACTTAAGGAAAGAATAGTCTTTCTTTGTACCCCGATACATGACTCCATTGCCTCCCTTGTAATAGCCCAACTTTTATTCTTAGAGGCTGAAGATTCAGAAAAAGATATTTACCTCTATATCAATTCACCAGGTGGTGTGATAACCTCCGGTATGGGAATTTATGATACCATGCAATATATCAAACCAGATGTGGCAACTATTTGTCTAGGACAAGCTGCTAGTATGGCTGCATTTTTACTTTCAGGTGGTGCTAGTGGAAAAAGATCTGCTTTGCCAAATTCTAGGATAATGATACACCAACCTATGGGTGGAGCAGAAGGGCAAGCTACAGATATAAAAATTCAAGCCGATGAGATATTAAGAATGAAAAAACAGCTTAACACAATTCTTGCTAAGAATACGGGTCAAACATTAAAGAAGATCGAAATCGATACTGAACGTGATAACTACCTTACTTCAAAAGAGGCTAAAACCTATGGTCTCATAGATTCTATTTTAACAAAGCGAAAATGACTAAAATACAAAAGGGAAAGAAACTAGAGGTTAATCTAGAATCACAGCATCAGGAGTCAAGCACTGGTTTTAAAGTTACTCTTCAAAAACCATCAAAAATCAAAAAGTATCTTGATAATTATGTGATTGGACAAGACAGGGTAAAAAAATCTATTTCAGTAGCAGTCTACAATCACTACAAAAGGATTATTCACCAGTCATATAATACGGATGTTGAATTAGATAAAAGTAACATACTCCTTATTGGTTCAACAGGAACTGGCAAGACATTAATTGCGCAAACATTAGCAAAATATCTCTCAGTTCCTTTTGCAATAGCCGACGCTACAACTTTGACAGAAGCCGGGTATGTTGGTGAGGATGTCGAAAATATCCTAGTTAGATTACTCCAGGTTGCAAATTATAACATTAATGCAGCACAAAAAGGAATAGTTTATATCGATGAAATAGATAAAATAGGCAGAAAAAGTGCTAGCGCATCAATTACCCGTGATGTAAGTGGTGAGGGTGTCCAGCAGGCTTTATTAAAAATCTTTGAGGGTACAATTGCTAATATTCCACCAAAAGGGGGTAGAAAACATCCAGAACAAAGTCTAATTCCTATTGATACATCTAATATTCTATTTATTTGTGGCGGCTCGTTTTCTGGTTTGGAGCAAATAATATCAAAGAGAATAGGCAAAGGAGAGCTTGGCTTTGGTGGGTCTATTAGTAAAAATATGATAGTTAATTCTTCAAATGGTTTTGAACAGGTTAGGCAAGAGGATTTAATTACATATGGCTTAATCCCTGAACTGGTAGGTCGGTTACCAATCTTAAGTTCGCTAGATACTTTAAATCAAGATGATTTATTGAAAGTTTTAATAGAGCCAAGAAATTCTATTTTAAAACAATATCAAAAGTTATTTTTATTTGAAGGTGTTGTTTTAGAATTCAAATTAGAAGCGCTTAAAGAGATTGTTAGAATTGCCCATGAAAAAAAAGCTGGTGCAAGGGCATTAAGGTCGGCAATGGAGAACCATCTTATGGACCTGATGTATGAACTACCTGATATGCAAGGTGTAGAACAATTGATAATCACCAAAGACTACATTCTGAGCGGGAAGGGTTTAATAATAAAACCTAATAGGTCAAAGAAATCTGCATAATTATTTGAGCAGGGTCAATTTTTTAATTTGCCTAGTATTTCCAGCGCTGAACTCTAAAAAATAAATTCCTGAGCTAGCCTTGCTAGCATCCCATATCATTGTATGCCTTCCAGGTGAATACCTTTCATTTGTTAACTGCTTAACAATTTTACCAGAAATATCAAAAATTCTCATAAAGACCCGTGAATTATCATTTGGTACGGAAAATGAAATTGAAGTTATGGGATTGAAGGGGTTAGGGTAAACTTGGTTAATGGAGAATGAGGTTGCAATATTATTTAATTCATAGTTCGATAAGTTTTGATTGATAGTTACCGTACCATCTCCATTTACAAATGGTACTCCACTATTTCCCCAGCCATCAAGAATTAGAAGAACATTTGTAGTGATTGTAGTTACGTCATTAAGTTGTGCTTGATCGTTCACCAAGTAGTTTACTCTAAATAATTCGTTGAGTTCAGGCATTAATGGTTCATCCCAATTAGATAAGCTTACAGTCATGTTGTTTTCACTGATAGTCAGATCAATTTCCCATCCGTCAGATAGTGATAAGGGTTCAATAATTGGAGACCATTGTTCATTATTATTCCAATCAGTGTAAGGTTCATTTGTATCGTACACACCGTTGCCATTTAGATCTTCAAATGGTTCAGCACTGGGAGTCAAAATGTTCGGTTCATCATAAAGCTGAAAAACAGTCAATGCAATTGGGACAGTATTAATTAGTGATACTGTATGAGACGCACCACCATTAATTGACCCATTACCATTTTCTATAGTGTAGTACTGGTCAACTGCTTGAATTTGATATTCAGCAATATCAGTAATGGTTATCCCTACTTCGCTACTATCAGCTGTGTATGCAATGCACATCGAATAGCTAACAACAACATCGGAGGAAATACCTACATTATTAAATAATTGCAGGTCTAAAATCGAACCCGTTCCGGGCTGGATGGTTGGATTTATTAACGTAACAAGATTATTATCAATTATTACCGAATCATATGTTGTTCTTTCTGTGGGCGTGATGCCAACTATTTCAACATAAGATGGTTCAAAACTAAGCTCGAACATAAATTGTTGAAGTGTCATTTCATTATCCAAACCCAAGGATAAATAACCTTGATTGTATGCATACCCACTTCCATCCTCAATTGTTGCTGTCGCAAGAATTATTTCATTATACTCAACATCAAAGGTCATGAATTCACCAGGGTCTGAAATATTATCTATTCGCAGCATCGAAGGTAACCCAAATAAGCTTGTAGTATTTGGTGATGATGAGTGGCTGAATTCTCTGTTGTCTGTAGTTCCCGGATAAACATCAGCCGCATCGCTTGGTCCGCCATTTTCTAGTGCAAACATACCATCTGCTTGTTCGAGACCAACTCCGTAATATGGTTCATTATTGTTTGGATTCCACTGTTCAGCAAAATCATCATTAATATGCCAAATTGTAAGTCCGGGAGATGGCATCAATGTATCAGAGCCAATCTTTTGTCTATTTTCCAATAGCCAATATTCTTCATCAGTTTGCGAATGATTTACTCTATATATTGTACTATTGGAATATGTTTGTTGCAATGAAACTGTATTTTGATCATCAGTAATTTCAACTACGTCTACCCAGCCTAGTTCATTTTTGCACCAACCTATCATAGTGGATGGATACCATGGTGAAGTGCCACTTGTTCCCCATGTCCCAAAGGCCATTAGAGCAAGTTTACCCGACCCGTTTGATGAATAATCGGTGTCATACAAATCTGGTAGACCAAGTGCATGTCCAAACTCGTGAGCAAGTACACCTATTGCTACAATATTCCCACCCTGTATTTCAGGATTCATATTATAGCTATTTATTATAACCCCATCATAGTTAACGGCTAATTCTCCAAGACTAGATTTATGCGACCATATGTTGGAATAGTCACCCTCTTCAGCACCTGCTCCTTGGTGAATTAGGTTTAATGCATCTACATATCCATCACCATCATTATCATATATCGTCCAATCAAAGCCAGATTCTTCTAGGGAGTCTACCATAGCTCTGACCAGTTGTCTTACCCTTGCATAGCCATTGTTGTAAGAGTAATAGTCATGATTATTTGGCGCAGTAAACCACTCAGATACATCTGCAATTGGAAGAAATTGTCCATATGATATCTCTTGATAAAAATCTCTAAAGCTACCAGTGTTATCATAATTCAAATGAGTGTATCCTTCTTGGTTCATAATTAAATCAATTTCAGATGGCTCATATGTTGCAGGGGCGTCAGGAAATTCTACAAGTATTAAAGGAACTCTAAAAGTGTCGGTGCGAGTTGCACTTAAATCAGGCACGGGAGCATCATCATCTAAAATATAGGAATCAGGTCTGATGCCAGGTTGAATCATTGAGCCTTCCTCTTGCGGACTTTGATCAATTCCTACTTTCAAATTTGAAGGAATCAATTTTGTTCCATCATTTCCTTTAGCATATACCCACCAGTCGCTCAAGTCTTTTGTAATAGTCCAACCATTATACTCGTGCCACCCTTGTAAATAATTACCCTTATTGCGAATTATTAATTCAGTGCCATCCGGTTGAAATACTTTAATGGGGCTGGGTATTGCGCTATCGGATTTTGCAAATGAAAGAAAAATTATGGTAATAAAGAAAATTTTTTTTGTATGTTTCATAGGTGTCTTTAATATTTTTTTTTAAAAACCAATTAAAAATACTATTCAAATGATTATATTTGATGCTTCTTTGTATGATAGAACTTGTGATTAAATTAATGAAAAAACAAATTTTACTCCTCAAATCAGTTTTTGGCTTATGTTTAATAGGCATATCATGTGGCATAATTGAGCAAGAAGATACAGAAGAACAAGAACAGATCTCATTTTCAAATACGTTAGGTCAGGACCTTGGGGGATCTCAAGGAGCCATATCAGAGTACTTTTATAATTTTGAAAATGATGTAAATGCAACCTATTTTAGATATAATCCTAACCTAATGGCCAACTATAATTCATACGCAGATTATTATAGTCTCTTTGGCGAAGATCCAACAAGGATGAATTTTAATACTTTTCCAAACCATCTTGTTGCAATGACGTCTTCTGATGAAGCGCAATACACCACCCGTAATTACATAGACTCCCTTTCAATCGCTGATTCCATCGCGCCAGATTCGGTTTTAATGACCTCTACTCCATTCAAAAACCTAGAGCTGCTTGAGTGGAATCTTGAGGCGGAGCCGTCATTGCAAAGGTACAAGCTAATTAATTCTGATTGGGTTGTGTCTGATACGATGATATATTATAATGACACATTTGATGTTAGTTCCTACTGGGCTGTGGTAGATACGCCCTTTATTGATAGCGGCTTACTCTTTGTTGACTCATCAGAGTGGAATGATACAGACTATGTTTTCATTTCTGATGAACCCATCAGATTCTTAAATACCTTTGAATTCATAAAACAACAGCTCAGTAACGATTCTTTAGTTTTTAGGTCAAATACAGATTGCAATGACAATGGAATATGGGACCCGGATGAAACTGTTATTCAAGATTATAACAGTGATGGTATATATGAGGTCTTGTATGAATACAGTGACAACAATAACAATGGGCAGTATGATGAAGGAGATGACGTCATTCAGGACTTTGATGGTGATGGTAACATCTCAGTCGCTTATGAATTCAATGATAGAGGGAATTTGATATGGGATCCTGCTGAACCATTTTATGATATAGACTCATCTGGTACCTACGATTTGAGTGAGCCATACCAGGATAGAAATTGCAATAACAAATGGGATGGTGAAGAATCATATGTTGATGAAGATGGGTCGGGTGATTACACATTAGGTGAAGAGTTTTCTGACAGGGGTAATGGAATATATGACCAAGAGGAGATTTTTTCCCTTAAAGACAATAATGGCGATGGTATAGAGGATACATTATTATATGTTATAGGTGATAAGCCAGATAATCTCATAGTAGACTGGTCAAACCCAAGCCAGCCAGAAGTTAAAACAGAACTCTATCTGGGTGATGATGTAACCGATAGGTGGGGTAATATTTATTCAGATGTAATTGAGGAAGTTGATTATTATGATCTGAAACAGCAATTTGTTGATGATGTTGATTCATTAGTTACTTTATTTACAAGAGAAAAAGTTGGCCACGTCACTCTTGAGAACAGCCCAGGGGCATCGCTATCGCCTGATGATTATTATATCACTAAATCAGAATGGACAAGATCCGCAGGTGGGCAGACTGAAAGATTTTACAATTATCATATTTTCCATGAACCAGACCACCTTAATCAAGTTGTTTATCCGTCATATTTTTTGCCACTTGGATTTTACTTTAGCCCAAATGATATTGAGGACGGATTCTGGAATAAACAAAGTCTAGAGAGTGAAGTGCTTTACTACACATATAATGGTTACTTGAGAGATGGAGAAATGGTTGATACTGCTTATTATGACACTACCGAGATTTCTGTATATTTCATTCAAAAATCTTATAGAGTGGAGTCAGAAAGTGTCACCGTTCCAGCTGGTCATAGACCTAGTATGGATCAACCAGCACCAGACACTACCTTTAATGACTGTTTTAAAATAACACGAAATACTACAATGACTATGGTTGGGAGCGGTGTAGATTTTGGGCAGAGGACTATTTCGTGGTTAGCAAAAGGAAAAGGCCTTGTTAAAAGTGAGGTTTATATAAGATGGACCGAACACCCATTTAATTCATCGCTTACCCAGAATGACAGCTACTTGGATACCCTAAACCAAGCATGGGTGGGGCTTAATAGAATTGAGCTAACAGCTGTAGAAATTGATCCTGAAAATGGTGTATTTAGAAAGCTATTAAACCCTGTTAAATCAATCTCATTGCAGAATATTGAAGAGCACCCTGAATTTGACTATGACCCATTCTATGTTAATACACAAACTGGTATCCAAACATTAGACCTTAGGGAGTTAAACGAATGATTCATTCAAAAAATCTTTTCCTTACAATGTTTTTTTGTGCATCATTCCTATTTTCAGGAACGGATGGGACTATTCGGGGTAAAGTAACCGATGTCGATGGTTCCCCATTGCCAGGGGCAAATATTTATGTTCCCATAGTTGGTAGCGGTGCCGCTGCCGACGCTGAAGGTAATTATATAATATTAAACATTCCAGTTGGTGAATACGATGTGGTTGTACAAATGATGGGCTATCAGAAGCAGACGATGACCGGTGTAAATGTTGTTATGGATCAATCTGTATGGTTGAATTTTAAATTACCAATTGCAGCTGTTGAAGGAGATGAGGTCCAGGTCATTGGTGAAAGACCCCTTGTTGAAAAAGGTACAACATCAAAAAAGATAACTGTTGACAAAGAAGCAATACAATCTCTTCCGATTAGAGACCTTACAGAGTTATACACATTACAGTCAGGTGTTGTCAAAGTAGAAAGCCGAACAAAATCTGTTCCAGATCATGAAGAGCGAGGGATAGAGGAGATACACGTGAAAGGAGGTAGGTCTGGAGAAATAGCCTATATGATGGATGGAATGTATCTTCGTAATCCGATTTTTGGATCCATAGGGTCTGGTACTAGACTTAACCTATTTGCCGTGAGGCAGTTTGATTGGCAGCCAGGAGGATTTAATGCTGAATATGGGGATGCTCAGTCTGCAGTATCTAATTGGCATACTTCCGTTGGTGGAAGCGAGATGGAATACCATTTTAGATACGAGACGAGTAGGATTGGTGCTGCTATTAATTCTGCTCTTGGTTATGATTTGGAAACAAACAACTATGATTTAAATCGCGGTTATGATGATTATAATTTTGGTGTGGGAGGACCAATTATTGGTATCCCAAAACTAACCTTTTGGATATCTGGTCAATATACAAATGAGGATAAGTACAGTGTTTATGAGTTTGATGATAAAATTTATCGTGGCCCAAAGTATTTTCTAAATGAATCTGATTTAGATCTTGATTTACTTGAGCAAAATAAAAATAATGTTGTATACCCATGGGATGATGTGTCTGGTTTCAGAGGTTTTGGGTTTGACATGACTTGGGACGTTTTTGCAAAGTTAAGCTACAAATTCACCAACAAGCTTCGTTTTCACGGCTCGTACTGGCAAGTAGCTAACCATAGACAGGCCTTCAACCCTCGTTATTTATACTGGGATGAAGGTAGAAATGAGCTATTTAGAGATACTTATAGATACAATTTTGAAATTAATCATTCCTTGACTCAGAGTACTTTCTATACTCTTAGGTGGTCAAGATTTACTCAAGAACAGTTTCAAGGTGTGAGATGGAGAGATAATGATAAAGACGGCTACCCAAATTGGTTTGAGTGGAGGCATCCAGCAGGATATAAGCAAATATCAGATCCAGAGAATGAATATGTAGTTCCTTTTACCATAGGAGAAGACGGGGATACAATTCGATATACGAATATTGATGAGCGATCTGGTTGGTTCCATGGGGCAAAGCCTGGTCTTTGGAATTGGGAACTAGCCGAAGATTTTGATGATAGAAATGGTAATGGCGTTTGGGATACTGGAGAACCATTTGTTGATGTTGATGGTGATGGTCAATGGGATGGCCCAGAGCTTATCAAAGAATTAATAGAAAAAGATGGTGATTATTGGTTAGAGCCAGAAATGTATGAAGATTTTGAACCTTTTTATGATTATGAAAGCGTGATACTCAATTGGCAAAATGTACCCGGATACTTTGGATATCCAGTAAATTTTGGTTTTTTACCTGGGTTGCCTAATCCATATTATTATATGCCTGATCCATTGACAGGCGTTGCCTGGGATGAGGGAAGAACATTTGGAGGGCACGATACTTTCTATGCTAGTTCTACATCGATAACAGATGAAATTCGTTTTGATGTTACGAGTCAACTAACTGATAAATGGAAATTGAGAGTAGGTGCTGATTATAAATCCCATAAATTAAATTTTTACGAGGTAAAGTATCCTTGGCTTGGCGCTGGAGCAAAAATACAAACATTTGCTGAGTATTGGCAGGATACAGGTCCTGATGGTCTAGTACTCGGTGATGAAGGTTACCTTGAGGCAGATGCGGGTGAAAATAATGGTAGATGGGATGCTGGAGAAAAATACACCGATGCTAATGATAATGGGCAGTGGGATGATTTCCGCGAGCCGGAAGAATTCTCTGCATATATTCAGAATACCTTTGAGGTTCCTTGGATGGTGATTAACTATGGAATTCGCATTGATATGGTAGACTACAACTCTCAAGTATGGTCAGATACCCTTGGAAATTTCAGTCCCGGAAGACCATGGTTTTATTCTGATCTTGACGATGATGATCAATGGGACCAGGGTATGGAAGAAGCATCCGACATAGCTGGTTTGGCAAGGCAAAAAATACTGCTTAAAGACTCAGACTGGTCATATAAAATAAGTCCCCGTGTTGGTTTTAGTCATGTTATCACAGACAAATCAACCTTTACATTCAATTATGGTCTTTACTTTCAAAATCCCATATATCAAAATGTTTATTTAAATACAAATAGTTTAGAAGATCCTGAGGAATTATTTGAAGAAGGGGAAGGTGCTGTTGGAAATGCGACTATGAATGCACAAAGGACTCAGCAATATGGTGCCAGCTTCAACGTTCAAGTTGGTGAAAACTGGGCTTATTCCTTAGGTGCTTGGGTTAGAGATATGGACCAATTGACTCGTTATACTCATGAAAGATCAGGTGTTTATCAGTATCAAGTTGCATCAAATGGTGATTATGGTTCTGCTAGAGGTCTTGATTTGACACTTGAATGGCGATGGGCTAATTTTGGATCTCAATTACAGTATACATACTCGATAGCGAAGACCAATAGCGAATATGCCTGGGCCAGTATAACTGGACAATATGTCGATGCTCCCAGTCAGGAAAATCTTGCCTATTATGATAGGCCACATGATTTAACATATTATTTTTATACATTCCTTCCTTTTGGTATTCAGGCAGGGCTTACCGCTTTTTACCAAAGTGGTTACCCATATACGCCCATCATTTTCAAAGGAAAAGATCCAGCCGAAGATCTTAGGCAGCCAAATTCTAAGCGAGGTCCAGGATACAGAAATGTAAACATTTCGTTCTCGAAATATTTTGAATTTTTGAAGCACAGGTTTTCACTTGGGTTGAATGTATTCAATGTTCTAGACATTCGTAATGCTTATGATATATACGCGCTAACTGGAAAGCCTGATGACCCGGGGACATACTATACAAATTTAGTTGGATTGCCTGGTGCTGATCCTAACGGCGCAGGAGTATATGCGGATAAATCAAGCGCCTATTACGATAGACCTTGGAGGCTTTCATCGCCTAGAGAAATTAACTTTTTTATTAGGATTGATTTTGATTGATATGAAAAAATACTTAACTCAATTACTTTTAGTAATCACTACAATTACAGTTGCAAAAGAAGGCAGATTGAAGCATATGACGCAGCCTATTCCTGATCCTTTCAGGCAATCGGCGACTGCTAAAATAGGTGACAACCCCTTTCCTACTAATCCAATGAGTGATAGAGCGCAAGGGTTTATTGATCAAGGAAGAGTAAAGAGTGCAATTACTAATTATGGTAGTTTCATTAATTGGGATTTTCACCCTTCAGGGATTTGGGGAGACTATTCTTATTTACCTGCCGTTTCATTCATAGGCGCTGTACCTGGACATAAGAACACCGCTCATTTTTCTTGGGAAGTTCTTGAGACAATTGTTGATGAAGAAGGTTTTCCCCTTTATAGTATCTGGGAGTCATCCGATGCTTACGATGATTGGTATCCTTTTTCTGGTGACACAACATACAAAGGTATCCTTTTTGAACTTGGGGAGGATGATGGTATCTACAATCCTAATGAAGAGAAGTTTTCCATTGATGAGATTAACTCAGATAAACAATTCTATTTTAATCATGAAGAAAGGAAAATAGTACTTAGTACTTTTGGAAATAAGAACCCCAATTCAAGTACGGCGAGGGTTGGGTTCATATATCCTTGGGCCTTGAGGCCGGCCTTGATTAGTAGGGAAGATCAATTCGATTTCTACGACTATGGTGAAGATCTTGAAGAGTGGACCCAGGATGATAATTACGTTTACTACGGAGCAAACGCTGCTGAATCACACTTCATAGATACTGATTACAAAACAGACTGGCATGGGTCTACCATGTCTCGAACAAATTCTCACCAAACAGAATTTAATTCTAGCGATATTTTTGGAGACACGCCTTGGGTTTCAGGGGACGATACTTATCCTGTTCTGGCACATTCAGCCTACTCTGGCACTTGGCCCACTAGGATGAATAATTCTACTGGGCTAATGGAATCCTTTTGGCCAGGGTGGTGGTCGCAAGATTTCAATGTTAACCTGCCTGGATGTTCATATTCAAGAAAAGACCCCAATTGTTGGGAAGAGGTTCCTGGGCGGTTTGTTTCAGATATGGATGTTTATATGGAATTTGATGATAGATGGGCGCACCGTGCAAATAATGTTAATACTAATAATGAATACGAACAAACTGGATACCCAATGGGGTTAAGAGTAAAAGCAACAGCTCACTCATATGGTGTATCGTATGCAGAAGACATTATGTTTGTCACTGTGAAGGTTCGTAACGAAAGTGGGGATTGGTGTGCAGAAGATGAAGATGGTAATCCTATATTAGATGAGAATGGCAACCAGGAATGCGGAGAGGCCATGATTATGCCTGATGGAACCAAGCTAAACCGCGGCAAAGGCTTTGATTATAGCGGTATGTCACTAGGTTTTTATATGGATGCAGATGTTCTAATGGGTGATTGGGATGGATATAATGGTGGCTTACATACAAATGATGATGATTTCATGAAGTATTATTGGGAAATATTTGAGGTCAATAATGATAGAATGTTAATAAGTATGGCTATGATTGGAGACCACGATGGTCTATCAGGTGTTGCAGGATACACCCTTGATGAACCTTCGGCTGCATCACATCCGGGCAATGAATTTGGAGTAGTGGCAACTCAATTATTAGATTCTCCAAGAGCGACAGACCCTGTTGACCTCGACCTGGATGGAACTATTGATATTTTTCCTGGTGAGCCATTGAAAATGACGGATTGGCACTGGGTTGATTGGTATCAGCGTCCTGGTGTTGTTTCTCCAGAATCTAATTCGAGCAGTTGTTATGCTGGTTATGAGGGATGTCCCGTAGCTAATAACAAAGAAGAAATTCTCTATAAATTAATGGTTGGTGACACATCAAATCTTAGTGAAGGCGAAAAAGCATGGCATTTTCATACTCCCAATCCAGGTACTGATTTAGGTGAAGAGTTAAATCCTCATTTTGATTCAGTAGAGGGATTAAAATTAGAAGCCGTTTATGCTAGAGACCCTGAGGGGTTGGATTGTGTCCTGATAATGAGTTGTGGCCCTTTTGATTTGCCTGTTGGAAGAGAGGTTCCGTTTTCTTTTTGTATTATTTTTGGCCAGACAGAAAATGATCTAATCAATAATGCAAGATTTGCTCAGGTAATGTATAACTCTCGTTATCAAGGTTTTACTCCACCAACTAGGCCTACGGTACATGCCATTACCGGGCAAGGTGAAGTTAATGTTTATTGGAATGATGCTGCAGAAGAATCCAGAGATGTTGTTACTGGATATGCTGATTTTGAAGGCTATAAAATATATAAGAGTAGAGATGGCGGTACCAGTTGGGGAAATCCTGAAGACATGATATATGATACTGATGGTATTTTTGCTGGTTGGAGACCATATCAACAGTTTGATTTATCTGCGGAAGAGGATTCAACTCATTGTGTGTACTCTAGAGGTTTTGACTGCCCGCCAGAGTTAAGTAGAGGACATCCGATAAATGGTCAAGACCCTTATTTTCCTTGGTTCAGCCTTGGAACTGATACAGGCTTGGAGAGTATTCGATTGCAAGAACCGGTTGTGATAAAAGGTGACACAATGCACTACCTATTTACGGATCAAAAAGTAACTGATGGACTTGAATATACTTACTCTGTTGTTGCGTACGATATGGGTGTTGAGCCACCGTTCAAAGAAACCTATAATGATATCGGAGGTGGGCAATACGAAGTGGTAATCGATACAAATTATTCAAATCCAGATCAATGGGCTGATCCTGATGGATATGCATCCATTGAGAATTCAAAGGGAACTACTGTATTGGATAGGAACTTTGTTCAAGTATACCCAGGGGTAACGCCCTTGTCATCTTTGGAAAATGTAAAGGTTGTTCCAAATCCATACAGGGTGAACTCAGGTTATAAAGAAGATGAGCACCTAAGGCAGATTCGCTTTACAAATCTTCCTATTGAATGTACCATAAAGATTTTCACTCTTAATGGTGAGCTAGTAAGTACCATTAAGCATGAAAATTCAGAATCTGGTAATGCATTTTGGGATATGAGAACTCAAAACAATCAGGAGATTGCACCTGGTCTCTATATTTTCCATGTTCAAGAGGATGATGGAAGTAGTGGCGATCCTGTGATTGGTAAATTTGCGGTGATACGATGATGAAAAAGTTAATACTCTGTTTAGTATTTCCCGTGTTGCTTTTAGGTCAA
The DNA here is from genome assembly GCA_002718655.1 of Fidelibacterota bacterium. Classification (GTDB taxonomy): domain Bacteria; phylum Fidelibacterota; class Marinisomatia; order Marinisomatales; family UBA1611; genus NZWG01. The sequence goes on along the minus strand of PBFM01000036.1, from coordinate 22 downwards.
TATCGTGACATACCAGATGTTG
>PBFM01000035.1 GCA_002718655.1 Fidelibacterota bacterium | reverse complement strand
TCTGAATCCTTAAACAACTCAAAGCTTATGTTTGTGGTTGGATTAAATGGATTAGGATAATTCTGTCTTAATTTGAATGATTCAGGATGGCTAGTGTTCTTTTCAGTGGCCATGATTGTTGTATTGCTCATGCCGGGTGTCGGATCCATGTATGACCAGTTCTCTTGGCCATCTAGCTCGCGGGCGTATGCTATGTCTGGTGCCTGAAAGGGATAAGATACCGCATCCGCTATTGTTACCGTATCGTGTGCATAGAGAACCAGGTCACCACCCGTGTTAGATAGGAGAGCATCTAAATGTAATATACCCTGGGAAGGCGAGTCGTCACTCCAAAGTAGTAAAAATTCACCAGGAGCAATAAGTGTTGAATCGCCTGCTGACTGAATTTGGACGTAAGCATCACTATTATCCGGTTCATTTGTCAGAAAGAATCCTGAGACATCTATTGTGTCATTGCCAAAGTTATATAGTTCAATGTATTCGTCAAATTCATCATGCTCATCCTGACAGCATCCGTTGTTTGATGCCAGTATTTCATTAATTATCACAGAGGGTCGATCGAATAGTGGTACAATTTTGTTGATAAGCGCATTTAGGAGATTTGTTTGGTGTTCATTAATGTTTCCTGGCCCCCAATCAGTTGAATGTGTACCGATTACAAGGTCCATGTGTGGAACTACTAAAACATATTGTCCACCAAAACCAAATGCTAGGTAGCTTTCATCATTAGGTAACCACCACAGATATCCATAGGAGGGTATTTGATCCCAGCCAGTGGAAACTTTATATGTTGTTGCTCTCTCTATCCATTCGCTTGATAAAATTTGCTCATCGCCAGAATATCCATCTTGCAAATACAATTGTCCCAATTTCACCATCTCTCTAAGTTTTAGGTGAAGACTGGCAGATCCATCATTTATATCAAGATAGCCGCTATTCCACTGCGGATTTTCAATGCCCAAATATGGAAATAAGTGTGTGCTTGCAAATTCATGAGGTGTTTGATTAGTTCCATAGTATATGACATGGGAATTAAGGTGGCATGCGCTGTTATTATAGAAAAAATAACCTGGCCCACCCTCATAGGACATTCCCAAAAGTGTAGCGGTTGATTGAGCATACCATGCAGGATATCCATATAAATCATTATACCCTGATGACATGGATAGTAAATTATCCAATGTAATCTGGCTTACATAATCAATCTCATAATCTGGTAGAAAATCAATTAAGCTTGAATCAGGATGGTCTATCATGCCTAGATCATATGCTTGCCCCACTAAGGTAGATGCATAGCTTTTAGATACAGACCATATGTTATAAACATCATCAACTGAGCTGTCATTATAGTAATGCTCTGTTACAATCTTTCCATTGTGAATTACCACGATGCCTAAAATATTTGCAAGTCCTGCAACCTCATCTTCAATTGTGGTCTCTAAATCAGTAGCAAATGGAATGCCATCACTCAGTACCCACTCCTGACTTAGATCGATGTTTTGAGAACCAATCGGTGTGAATAGAAAAATTGCTGATAAAAAAGCGAATAAAGATATTTTCATTGAAAAAGTTTTCATTCTTTGAATCCTTGCTAATTAGGTTGTGGATTATATTGAGAATTTTATTTCAAGTCGTATTGCGACTAAATCTCAATAATAATTTACATTAATGATAAGTTTGCCATCAATAATTAAATAATGGTTTAAAGGCCTAGGATATAATATCATTTATGGCACATGCCACAAATAATATAGGAAAAAATCATCCAAAAAATAGAAGATATTGGCACTTTCATCATGGAATAAAATCCGTAAATTAGTAGGTAAATATTTGTTTCTCGACGAGAGAATCATGAATCTGCCCTCGTAGTTCAATGGATAGAACAAGTGCCTCCTAAGCATTAGATGCAGGTTCGATTCCTGCCGAGGGCACGAAAAAAATTAAATAGAATAAATTATGCTTAGACCTAAAAAGAAAATTACAAAAAAGGATATAGAGAGTGATCCTTTTCTTGATTCAGTTGATAAGGCGCAATCACATTTTGAACAAAATAGATCAAATTACATGAAAGGAGCGCTATTAGTAACATCCGGACTTCTTGCTTTTAACCTCATTTCTAATAGGCAAGGACAGTTAGATGTAGACTCTAGTGCATCACTTGGACAAGCCCTAATTACCCTTGGGACTGAAGACGTAACAACTGCGAAGTTTCAACTTGAAACAGTAATCAATGATTATGAAAACACTCCAAGCGCTTCAATTGCTGCTTACTACCTTGGTAAAATGAATTTTGATTCTGGAATGAAGGAAGAATGTAAGACATATTTGAAAAAATACATTGATGATGAACCAAGTGGTTTTCTTACTGCCTCTGCTACGATCATGCTTGCTGATGTTTTATCATCTGAAGAAAAATTATATGAAGCATTGAATTTAATGGATAATGCAATTCGAAAATGCGATTCGAAAAAGGACCTACGAATGCTTAAAATAAGAAAAGCTCAGATTGAATTGAATAGAGGAAATGATGAAGCTGCAAGAGTACTCATAAATGATGTTTTAAGTGACGAAAATATCACGGCTTGGAATAAACAGGTCGCTCAAGAAATAATAGGAAAAATCAAAAGCTAAGTTGTTGTAAGATACTTTGTTGAAGTGTAAGTTTAGGATATGGAAAGCGGGTGAAAACCCGCTTTTCTTTTATTTAAAATGAAAAACAACATAAAGAACATTGTAACATCTTATTTAAAACCTGGGCAGGTTCTTATTGATTTAAAGGAAAATCCTCAGGGAGACTATATTCAGATCGTCATTGATTCTGATAATAATATTTCGCTTAAAGACACTGCTGACTTGACTAAAAAAATTAGGAATTCAAGCGAATTCGAGTCTGCCTTTCCAAATGGTTCTAGGCTAGAGGTCTCAACCCCTGGACCAGAATATTCCCTTCAACATCCTTTTCAATATAAAAAGAACATTGATAGAGAATTAAAGATTACATATGATGAGAATGGAGATAGTACAGCTGTCAGGGGAAAAGTAATTGATGCCGATGATGATTCAGTTAAGCTAAAGTTAAATGACGGTGAATTATCTCTTGCATATGGAAAAATTAAAAGTGCTACTGTTACATTTTCTTTTGAATGATATTTAGGAGAAGTTTTGGTAAATAGAGAATTAATTGAAGTCTTTTCTGAGATAGCTAGAGAAAAGAACGTTGAGAGGTCAGAACTCGCTACAATTTTAGAAGAATTATTCCTATACGTAATTGAAAAAGAGTATGGTGACTCCTCAAATTGTAGTTGCATAGTTAATCTTGATAAGGGAGAGATCGAGATATATGCTGAAAAAACCATTGTAGACGAAATTGATGATTACAAAGTTGAGATCACATTGGAAGAGGCAATAGAAAAAGAACCTGATGCTGCAGACCTTGAGATTGGTGATGTTTTTGTGGAAGTGATAGATCCTAGAGTATTTGGAAGAAGACTTGTAACTACTGCAAAACAATTTTTTGCCCAAAGACTCAGAGATGTCGAGCGAAATTATATCTATGAAGACTATGCAAATAGGATAGGCGAAATAGTTATTGGAGTGGTTCACCAGGTTCAGCGAGATGGGATTTTCATCAACATAGAGCAAGCTGAGCTAAGAATGCCAAAAAATGAACAGATTTTCCTTGAAAGATATCGTAGAGGAGAAACTCTGCGTGCAGTTATTAAATCAGTTGAGGTAACCTCTAAGGGTCCAGACATTATTGTATCCCGTAGTGACAACCATTTTCTTTACAAGCTCTTTGAGTTAGAAGTTCCAGAGATTGAGGATGGTATAATTGAAATAACTGCAATCGCTAGGTATCCCGGAGAAAGAGCAAAGATAATAGTTAAGTCTAATGATCGACGCATAGATCCAGTTGGCGCTTGTGTTGGTATGAGGGGATCAAGAATCCAGGCAATTGTTCGTGAGCTAAATAATGAAAAGATTGACATAGTAAACCATAGTGAGCAAGCTGAAATATTGTTAACAAGAGCACTATCGCCTGCAAAGCCTATTCAGCTTTATATTGACGATGATAAGAAATATTGCGTTGCTCTTTTTGAAGATGATAGTTTAGATACAGCCATTGGTAGAAATGGGATGAATGTGAATCTAGCCTCCAAAATAACTGAATATAAAATTGATGCATATGGAATTAAGCAATACGAAAGAATTCAAGATGATCAAAATACATTACTATCTAATATAGAAAATGTAGACCAAGAATTGGTCGCAAAATTAGAGCCTACAGGTATTTTACAAGTTTCAGATTTGCTTGATGCTGATATGGATGATTTATTTTTGGTTCAGGGTGTAAATGAAGATAATCTAGATAAACTATACGAATCTGTGCAAGACTTCATAGAAAGAGAAATCGAAGAAGAGGTTGAAGAGATAGAGATGAATATTGAATCTGAATTAATCCCTGATGATTCTAATGCTGATAAAATTAATCAGGAAGAAGAGTAATCGATGGCTAAGCTTAGAATTTTTCAAATCGCTAAGGAATTGAACATATCCCATACTGATATTCTAAGTTTCTTGAAAACTCGTAATGTTGAGGTTTCAAGTCACATGTCTCCCGTAGATGAAAACATTCATAAAATGATCATGGAGGAATTCTCTAAGGATAAGGAGCAGGTGGAAAGGTTTAGAAAAGAACAGGTTCGACGAGAAATACATGATACAAGACTTAAGGAGCAACAAAAAACTACAAAAAAACTTAAACTTCTGACGCTGAATGAGCAGCGTGAACTTGAGAAAAAGGAAAATAAAAGAAGGCGTGAAGAGGAAGAGGAAAAAAAACGTCTTGAACAAGAGAATCTCCTCAAAACAGATGAGGTAGCCCAAAAGCAAAAAGAATTTGAAGAAAAGAAAGAAAAAGATAAGCGAAAAAGAATTGAAAAAACAAAATCTAGAAATAAGGCCAGTGAGTTAAAAAAGAAATTCAAACCCACTAAGAAACTCCGATCAATAAATCTCTCTGATATAAGAAATGAACTTGGTTCTGGAAATTCCAAGAACCAAAGTGGTAAGAATAAAGCTCAAGACCAAAAGGTTCAGCAATCTGTTAAGACAAAGGTAAAAGGTATCTTGGCTAAGATGGATTCGAAGTCTAAGAAAAGGTCATATAAGAAAACGAAAACTAAAGATGAAGAAGTTCAAGTAGTAGGAGACTTGCCTGTAATTAAAGTTCCTGAGTTTTCTAATGTAGATGAGCTCGCAAAAATATTTGAAGTTACATCCAGTGAAATTATACAAATATGCATAGATCTTGGTATGTTGGTCACAAAAAATCAAAGAATGGATTGGGATGTTGTTGAATTATTGGCTGAACATTTTGGGCATAAGGCGGAAAAATTATCTGATGCTGGAGAAGAATTGTTTGCATTAGACTCTGATGAAGATGATTTAAAAAATGCTACCCCTCGTGCACCAATAGTAACAGTGATGGGCCATGTTGACCATGGTAAAACAAGCCTGCTTGATTATATTCGAAAAACAAATGTGGCTGAAGGGGAATCAGGTGGAATTACGCAACATATAGGTGCATATAAGGTTGATTATAATGATAGAGAGCTGACCTTTCTTGATACTCCTGGCCATGAAGCATTTACTGCAATGAGAGCTAGGGGAGCTCAGGTAACAGATATTGTAATCCTTGTAGTTGCAGCTGATGACGCTGTAATGCCACAAACAATAGAGGCCATAAACCATACCAAAGCTGCTAATGTTCCTATGGTTGTAGCCATAAATAAAATTGACAAGCCTGGTGCTGATCCTGAAAAAGTAAGACGTTCACTTTCGGAGCATGAAGTTTTAGTTGAAAAATGGGGAGGAAAGATCCAAGATATTGAAATAAGCGCAAAAAATGGCAATGGAATTGATGATTTGATGGAAAGCTTGTTATTGGAAACTGATGTATTGGAATTAAAAGCCAATAAAGAATGTAATGCTGTAGGAACTGTTGTTGATTCAAGACTTGATAAAGGTCTGGGGCCAGTAGGTACAATTTTAATACAAAAGGGAACTATTAAAGTTGGAGATCCTTTTATTTGTGGAGATTTTCCAGGCAAAGTAAGATCTATTTCGAATGAGCAGGGTGTTAGGTTAAAGCAGGCTGGTCCTTCAGACGCAATACAAATTCAAGGCCTGGAAAATGTGCCTCAAGCAGGAGATCTTTTTGCAGTCGTTGATAATGAGAAGGATATCAAAAGAATTGCGGGTGAAAGGCAAAGAATTAGAAGAGAGATCGAACAGAAAAAAATGGCATTTTCATTGGACCATATGTCTTCTCTAATAAAGGAAGGTTCGGTAAAAACTCTTCCACTTATCATAAAGGGAGATGTTGATGGTTCGGTTGAAGCCTTAGCTGAATCATTAGAGAAAATAAAAAATGATGAAGTTGGGATTAAGGTTATTCATAAAAATGTTGGAATGGTAACAGAGTCTGATGTTTTGCTTGCCCAGGCATCCAATGCAGTAATCATTGGATTCCATGTTCAGGTCAGTTCAAATGCACGTCTTCAGGCAAAGCAAGCAGGAGTGGATATTAGAACCTATAATGTTATTTACCAGGCAGTAGAAGAATTAACTCTCGCTCTTGAGGGAATGCTAGAGCCAGAAAAAGTGGAGAATAGCATAGGGAAGGCAGAAGTGTTAACTCAGTTTAAAATACCAAAAATCGGTTTCATAGCTGGATGTAAAGTTGTTGAAGGATTGATTGTCAGAAATGGAAAAGCAAGAATATTGCGAGATGGTGAAATGGTCGTTGAAGGACTCATAAATTCGTTAAAAAGGCATAAGGATGATGCTAAAGAGGTAAAAGAGGGGCTGGAATGCGGAATTGGTGTTGACGGTATGAAAAAATTTCAAGAGGGTGATATCATTGAGGTTTACGAGATTAACGAGATAAAGCGCAAACTAGAATTAAATTGAATTCCAAAAAACCCTACAGCAGGGTAGAGCGAGTAGAAAAACAGATTTTAGAAATACTCAATTCTATTCTTATAAGTAACATTGACCTCACTCGTCTTGGATTCATAACCTTTACTAATATTGATTTATCACCTGATTTCCGAACAGCGAAAATTTTTTATTCGGTTTTAAATCCAACCCTATCTAAGGAAAATATTTTTATAGAAATAAACAAAAAACGAAAGGCATTTAAAAAGTATTTGGGTCCTAAAATTCATCTCAAGCTGATACCTGATTTAAGATTTATTTACGATGATTCACATATATATGAAGATAAAATAATGAGCCTTATCAATAATAAGGGAAAAAATGGTTAATTATGATACTAAACATATTTAAACCTCCAGGCCCAACTTCATTTAGCATTGTAAAAAGTATCCGAAAAATAACTGGAGAAAAAAAAGTTGGCCATGGTGGGACATTAGATCCCTTTGCTGAAGGTGTTTTAATTATTGGAACAGGTAGGGATACGAAGAAACTGGGCAAGATAAGCGATAGTGATAAAACTTATTGCGCGACATTAACATTAGGCAGTATGACTGACACTCATGATCCTGAGGGGAAAATAATTAAAACGAAAGAAGTTCCAAGATTTAAAGAAAAAGCCTTGTTAGAAACCTTGAGTACCTTTTTAGGGAAAACTCTTCAGGTGCCACCTATGTATTCAGCAAAAAGAATTAATGGACAAAGGTTATATAAGCTTGCTAGAAAAAACATAAGTGTTAAAAGACAACCGATAGCAATAAACATTAAAGAAATTAAACTAATTGATTATGATGCTAAACAAATTATGTTTGATGTTAAATGCTCAAAAGGAACCTACGTAAGAGTGCTTGGAAAAAATATAGCTGAAAAAATTGGAACGGTTGGACACTTAAGTCAATTGGTTCGAACTAAAGTAGGCAGTTATATGATTGAAGAGTCACAGACAGTTGAAGTCTTTAATGGGTCATGGAAATCCTAAGATCTTTAGATACCTTTAAAAAATTATCCTCATCGATATTAACGATTGGTTCTTATGATGGGATACATAGAGGACATCGCGAAATCCTAACAACTTTGGTTCATAATGCATATGCAAGAAAGATGAAATCGGTCCTTGTTACCTTTGACCCACATCCAAAGCAGGTAATTGGTTTGGATGGAAAAAAGCTTGCACTCATAATGAGTATAGAAGAAAAAATGGCTATGTTTAAAAAAATAGGAATTGATATTGTCTATTTAATTAATTTTACAAAAACTTTTTCAAAAACCTCCGCAAAGGACTTTTTAGATGATATCATCATGCCATTTTTTTCTCCAGAGCTCATAATTACTGGATATGACCATCACTTCGGAAATAAAAGGGAAGGAAGTCCAAGTTTTTTAATGGATTTTTGCTCTAAGAATTCAATAGGGCTCGATATTGTAGAACCAATTAGTGATGATGGGCATATTCTTTCAAGTTCAAGGATAAGAAAATTAATAGAGCAAGGATACGTTCGTAGAGCAAACTTTGAGTTGGGCTTTGTGTACGGATTTATGGGACTTGTTATTAAAGGTTCGGGTAGAGGCAGAGATTTGAATTTTCCTACTGCGAACATTATCCCAGTAGAAAAATATCAACTAATGCCAAAAACAGGGGTCTATTTTATCCGTGGAAGGATTAATGGACAAAATGCCTTTGGCATGTGTAACTTTGGGACTAGGCCCACCTTTAATGAAAGTGAACTAGTAATGGAGATTCATTTTTTCCATGATGATTATTTTAACTTATATGGAAAGAAGATAAGGGTAGAGTTTTTGGAGAGAATTAGAGACGAGACAAAGTTTCCTTCCCCGGAAAGTTTAAAAGAACAATTAGAAATTGATAAACAGGTATGCCTTAATTTAAAAGGTAAATACGAATAGGAGCGAGCTTATGCCTATCAAAAAGGAAGAAAAACAAAAATACGTAGAACAGTTTGGAACTGATTCTAAGAATACGGGACAATCTGAGGTTCAAATAGCAATATTAACCCATAGAATAAGAGAGCTTACGGAACATGTAAAACTGCATAAAAAGGACAATCATACACGCAGGGGCTTAGTACAGCTAGTATCAAAAAGAAAAAAACTTTTAAAATACTTAATGAGAACTAAAGCTGATTCGTATGTTAAATTAATAAAGGAGTTATCAATAAGAGGTTAAAGTGGTAACTCATAGAAAAAAGTAGAAAGAAAATGAAAGTAAAAGAAAAAAATATCGCAGGACAAAAGATGCGATTAGAAACTGGTAGAATCGCTCGACAGAGCAATGGATCAGTATTAGTATCATATGGAGAGACAACCATACTTGCTGCTGTAAATGCAGCAAAAGAACCTAGGGAAGATATTGATTTTTTCCCACTACAAGTAGAATATCGAGAAAAACATTATGCTGGTGGTAAAATCCCAGGCGGATTCTTCAAGAGAGAAGCACGACCTGCTGAGCATGAAATATTAACCAGTAGAGTAACAGATAGACCATTAAGGCCACTTTTTCCTAAGGGCTTTAAAAATGAGACTCAAGTTATCATAACTGTTCTCCAAAGTGATGGTGAGAATATGGCTGATGTATTAGCTGGTGTTGGTGCATCTGCTGCCCTAATGTTATCTTCAATCCCTTGGAATGGACCAATAGCCACAGTCCGCGTAGGCAGAATTGAAAATGAATTTATAATCAACCCTACTCGTGACCAAATTGAGCAATCAGATCTCGAGATGGTTGTTTCAGGAAATAATGAAACAATTGTAATGGTTGAAGGTGAGGCAGATTGTATCTCTGAAGAAATTATGTTAGATGCCCTAAAGGAAGCGCATACCACAATCAAAGAAATTATTCAATTGCAGAATGAATTAGTTGACTCATGCAATATAGTCAAAGACGAATTTAAAGCAGAGGAAATCGATGATGGTCTTCTTAATGCGATTGAGGACAAAATCGGAGATAATATTGGAAGAATCGTAAATATTTCTGATAAGCATGAAAGATCCGATGCTAAAGATATCCTTATAGATGATGTGGTAAGGTCATTAGAAGAAAAGTTTCCGGAAAATGAGAAATCCATCAGGTCAAGCATTGAAGATAGATTTAAAACTGCTTTTCGTGATCAGATATTATCAAAAGGTGTAAGAAGTGATGGAAGGTCTACAACTGACATAAGGGAAATAACAATTGACCCAGATATATTAAGCAGAACGCATGGCTCTGTTTTGTTTACAAGAGGTGAAACGCAGTCTTTGGTTGTGACTACTCTTGGGTCAAAGAGTGATGAAATGATTATTGATAGTATGGATGAAGATTATAAAAAATCTTATTATCTCCATTATAATTTTCCACCATATTGTGTTGGAGAAACTGGAAGAATAGGCTTTACTGGTAGAAGAGAGATTGGTCATGGTAATCTTGCGCAGAGAGCAATTAAACCAGTTTTACCTGATTATGATGATTTTCCTTATACAATTCGTATAGTTTCGGAAATAATGGAATCCAATGGTTCTTCTTCTATGGCATCTGTTTGCGGTGGAAGTTTATCATTAATGAGTGCTGGAGCACCAATCAAATCTCATGTTGCAGGTATCGCAATGGGTTTAATAACTGATGGAGAGCGTCATGCCATTCTTAGTGATATATTGGGAATGGAAGATCATCTTGGGGACATGGATTTCAAGGTTGCCGGTACTGCAGATGGTATAACTGCGATACAATTGGATTTAAAAATCGAAGGTCTTTCATTTGAGTTGCTTGAGCAAGCACTTAGTCAGGCAAAGCAAGGACGAATGCATATTCTCGGCAAAATGAATGAAGCTCTTTCAGAACCAAATGAAATATCAAAATATGCACCTCGAATAATGTCCATCAACATAAATCCAGAAAAAATCGGGGCACTAATAGGTCCAGGTGGGAAAAATATCAAAAAAATCATTGAAGATACGGAGTGTGAGGTGAATGTTGATGATGATGGACTTGTTACTATTGCTGGTGCAAATACTGTTAAATGTAATGAAGCTCTAGAAATGGTTGAAGCTATTACTTTTGAACCCGAAGTAGGTATGGAATTTGACGGAAAAGTTACTCGCCTAATGTCTTTTGGTGCTTTTGTTGAATTTGTGCCAGGACGTGAAGGTATGGTCCATATTTCTGAATTGGAATGGCATCGAGTAGAAAAAGTAGAAGATGTCTTGAATCCAGGTGATGACGTTAAAGTAAAACTAATAAAAATCGATGACCAAGGAAGACTTGATTTTAGTAGAAAAGCATTGTTAGAAAAACCTGAAGGTTATGTAGAGAGACCTAGGAAAAAAGGTAGTCATAACCATAGAGGTAAAAAGCCTTTTAAGAAAAAACGGTTTTAATGGGTTCAAATAATTATTTGACTTTATGAATGTTAATATTGAAACACTTTTAATATAAATCTTTCAAAAAATGATATTGTTTGAAAAATGAGCTTACCAAACGTATCTAAGCATTATATACAGCGTAAACCATCTTCAATCAGAGAAGCTCAGATTGCATTTGGTAGACGAAAGGATAAGGAATCAATCAAAGTAATCAATTTGGCTATCGGAAATATTTCGATGCCTATGTATCCCGCAATGCAATCAAGGCTAAATGAATTAGGTAATTCAATTTTTTCTGATGGGATAATTAAATATACTCCCACCGTTGGAACGAAGGATGCTAATAAGGCATTCTTAAATATTTTAGAATCTGAAGGTGTGAATTCTAAAAATATTTATAGCATGGTTACAGATGGCGGTTCATCTGCAATGGAATTAATGCTTTTAGGAGTATGTGGTCCATCTTCAAAGAAACCGTTATTGATTCTTGACCCAGCATATACAAACTACATCGAATTTTCAAAGCGACTATCTATTCCAATTGTGCCTTATGTTAGAAGTATTAAGAAAAATGGTCAATTTTCTGGTATCAACTACAATGATGTTGATAGGCTCATAAAAAAATATAACCCATCTGGAATATTGATAATACCATATGATAATCCAACAGGGCAATTTTTAAATCAAGATAATATAAATTCAATAGCAAGTTTAGCTGTTAAACATAATATATGGATAATTAGTGATGAGGCTTATAGATCTTTACATTACAGCAGTAATCGGTCTTCAAGTATATGGCGTTTGTCAAATAATGAAATACCGAATATTCAAGGTAGAAGAATCAGTATTGAGTCTTCATCAAAAACTTGGAATGCGTGCGGTCTAAGAATAGGAGCATTATTAACTGATAATTTAACTTTCCATAGAAAATCGGTTTCTGAATACACAGCTAATCTATGTGCAAATTCAATTGGGCAAGAAATTTTTGGAGTCCTGGCAAAAGAGCCACACGAAAAATTGCAGTCATGGCTAAATGAATTAAGGGAATACTATAAATCAATCCTTAATGAATTAAAAACTGAATTTGAAACAAAAATTCCAGGAATCATTGTAACAAAGCCTGAGGCTTCAATTTATTTTATAATTGATTTAAAAAATCTAGTAGATAATCAATTTGATGCTGAAAGTTTTGTTAATTTTTGCGCGACAAAGGGGAAAGTCCCTATAAATAATAATTTATATACACTTTTACTCGCCCCAATGAATGGTTTTTATCAGAATTCGATTCATGGTAGAACTCAACTAAGAGTTGCAATGGTAGAATCAAGAAAAAGCATAATGCTGGCACCAAAGATTTTATCAAAATTAATAAATAGTTATCAAAGAAAATAATTGTCTTAATTTATATTGCTACAAATCTTTGAGCATTTTATATTAAAGTATAACTTTAAAGATTACTTTAATGCCAAAAGTTCAACCAAAAGTTAAAAAGCTTTACTACTCTATTGGAGAAGTAAGTGAACTAACTCAATTAAAATCTTATGTACTAAGATATTGGGAGACTGAGTTTTCACAGCTCAAACCTACAAAGAATCGTGCAGGAAACCGTACATATCGCCAAAAAGATATTGATGTTATCCTCAACATTAAAGACCTATTATATAATAACAAATATACTATTGAGGGCGCACGTTCAGTTTTGAACGGGAAAAACAAGCAATTGGGTAAAATGTCAAGTATTAAAACTGATTTAAATGATAAACAGAAAATTATACTTGATAAAATAAAAGAAGATCTTAAGTTAATCTTATCAATTATTAACAAGTAATTCATCGGAGCGTGGCGCAGCCCGGTAGCGCACCACAATGGGGTTGTGGGGGTCGCAGGTTCAAATCCTGTCGCTCCGACTTTTACATAGACGCTATTGTTGGCAGGAGCATATTATAGTCATTTTTTTATTATATTCTTTGAGCTAATAAAATAATATTTTGCAAACGTTAAAGATGTATTGAATGAGATTACAAGTCTTTAATATTTTAATAATTTTATAATAAGATAAATTTTATAGTTATAATTTTTAACTGCAACTGTGATAAATATGGCAGATTATGATAATCAAAATTATATTTTAAAAAAAATCCGTTAAATAAGATTTATTGAAATTGAATATGGCTTTTTTATTGATAACCCTGACTCTTGTATTATTGATTGGTCTTTCATTTTGGTTTAAAGTTCCTAGGGCTAGCATACCCTTGCTTGTTATCTATTTTATATTTTTAATAATTCGACCTAAAGAAAATATTCTAGAAGAAAACTCATTGGAATCAAGTGATTCATTAAAAAGAGAAAGCGAAATGAAACAACACATTAAATTGCCCAAAACCATAGGTAAGAATTTAAAACCCCAACCTCTTACAATTAAACCACAAGATCAGCTAGAAACAAAGAAAACTAAAAAAACACCATTAGATAATAATGAAAGAGTAATTAATGAAAATGATACAAATATTCCAATTGAAAATGATGAGAGAATCCTAATTGTTAAAGACATAAGAATTTGTAGAGGAATAAAACAGAGAAATCCTATTGGTGAAAGTGATGTTTTTCCAAATACAATAGATTCTCTCTATTGTTATACTAGAATACAAAATTCAGGAAAGAAAACAGAGGTAAGGCATGTATGGTACTTTGAAAATCAAGTTATGACCCAAGTAAGGTATAATGTGAAAAAATCAAATATATACCGCTCATGGACTAAAAAGACCATTCTTTCTAGTCAAGTTGGTAACTGGCGCGTTGATATTCAAGACCAATATGGTACAATCATAGGCTCAAAAGTATTTAATATTGAAAGTAGTCAATAAAATAATTGATTCTTATCCCAGAATTATAATTTTCATATCAATTTTTGGCATTAATTGTCAAAATATATCAATAGAAAACAAGATACAAATGAATTGGTCAGAGTTCGATTTAGATTTACCTGAAGGGATTGTAATTTATGAGGGAACTAATAAAAAGTTACCTCTAAAAGCCTGGGCTGCTAGAATTGATTTATCTAATAAAAATATATCAGTTAGAATTTTATCTTCAAATGATAGAGATAGGAAGGAATCACCACTTGATTTCTTGCAAAATACAGGTGCTAGATTAGTTGTAAATGGCGGTTTTTTCATTGCAGATAAAATTCCTTCTCAACATGTAGGACTCCTCAAGACCAAAGGCATGCTTGAAGAAGCAGCAAGTCACTCTGTTTACAGAGATAATGAAAAATATTTTATTTCAAGATCTGCAATAGGCATTAAAAATGATGGATTAGTTGACATAGCCTGGTGCTCAACTAAAAATGACAGTATTTTTGAATGGGAAATACCAATAAGGAATAGACCTGGGTTTCCAAGTAGAAATATTCAATTTACCAATTCTGAATACTGGGATGTTAGGGAGGCTCTTCATGCGGGGCCATCATTAATTAATTCTGGAATTATAAATATTACAGTAGAAGACGAAGTTTTTTTTAACACACCAGTTGCGGGAATTCAGCCACGTTCATCAATAGGGATTACAAGCGATAATAAGTTAATATTAATGGTTGTAGATGGTAGACAAATGGAAAGCAGGGGTGTTTATCTTGAAGAACTAGCTATATTGATGAAAGAATTCAACTGTTATGAAGCTATGAACCTCGATGGCGGAGGTTCTAGTGCAATGGTAGCAGATAGTCGCCTTTTGAATCGACCAGCTGGTAGAACAAATCAGAGAGAAGTTATGTCTGCAATTGGTATTTTTTATAGAGATTGATAATTATGAATTTCATAAGAAAAATATATGATTGGGTACTATCTTGGGCTGACAAACCATCAGGTGCAACTGCGCTATGCTTTATTTCATTTGCTGAAGCTTCATTCTTCCCAATTCCCCCTGATGTTTTGCTTATACCACTTGCAATTGGGAATAGGCTCAAAGCGATTTATTTTGGCTTGATCTGTAGTATATCTTCAGTTTTCGGCGCAATGTTTGGGTATGCCATTGGCCTGTGGATATGGTGGAGTGGCCCAACTGAATTTTCAGGTTTGGCTAACTTTTTCTTTGAACATGTCCCGGGTTTTAACAAAATTGCGTTTTTTAATGTGAAGGAATTATACGACCAATATGATTTTTTAATTATTTTCACTGCTGGCTTTACTCCTATACCTTTTAAATTATTTACAATTAGTGGAGGGGCTTTTGGGATAAAATTTCCACAATTTATCATTGCTGCATTTGTTGGACGGACACTTCGTTTTATGTTAGTAACACTTTTATTAAAAATTTATGGTGAATCAATTGAACGTTTCATTAATAAATATTTTAATATTTTAACTATCATATTTTTACTTTTATTAATAGGTGGCTTTTTTATTATAAAGGTAATTCTTTAAGGTTATCTGTATAATTAATGCTAATAACTTAGGGCTATCTATTAACTCTTATTTAGATAGTTGATTTTAAATTATCTATCCCATATATTCCTTATTATGTATATCGATTTCCACTTTACTTCAGATGATGATGAATGGTATGAAAGTCTAGAGTCCAATAATGAGGAACCAGACATTACTACTGCTGTAAAGATTCAAGACCCAATCTCCTCACTTGATTTACAAGCCCCATTATCTGTAGAATCGGGTACAAATCTAAAAAATGCTCTCAATTTCTTGCAAGATAAGCAGCAAAACTGTTTACTCATTGAAAAAGATGGTGTACTCACTGGTATTCTCACAGAAAGGGACATCCTGTTGAAAGTAACAGGAAAAGGATTTGATTTAGATATAGTAACTGTTGATGAGTTTATGACAGAAAATCCTGAACATCTTTCTCCAGAAGATCCACTCGCATATGCTTTAAATAAAATGCATGTTGGAGGTTTTAGACATGTTCCTATTGTTGACGATCTGCTAAAACCGGTTGGTTTAATTAGCATAGGTAATATTATTTCAACAATTGCTGACTACTTCAGTAGGGAAATAATAAACCTACCCCCTTTAAATCGCATTGTGGATTCTGACATGCAGGAAGGTGGGTAGAAATAGAATCAATCCATAATATGAAAGTTTGAACTGTGGCGAATAAAGGCCACTATGGATTCAAAACAAATTAATAATATTCAATCTATTACACCTATAGGCTGGAGAGAATGGATATATTTACCAACCTATGATGATTTTCCATTAAAGGCCAAGGTTGATACAGGAGCCAGAACCTCTGCTTTGCATGCGACAGAAATCATTGAATATGATAAAGGTAATAATAAATGGGTAAGTTTTATTCTGACTCAAGAAGAAAATTCAACAAAAATTAAAACAAGATTAATCGAACATAAAAAAATAATTAATTCATTTGGGGATACTGAAATAAGGCCGCTTATAAAATTAAAAATCAGATTAGGGAAAATATCTTGGAAAACAAAAGTTACTTTGACCACAAGAAATAAGATGACCTATCCAATGCTACTTGGTCGCAATAGTTTATTAAGGAAGCACCTAATATATGCACACAAATCATATTTAGCGGGAAGGATGAAAAACCATAATCAATGAATATATTTATTTTATCACGAAATAAAAATTTATATTCTACGAGCAGGTTGGTAAAGGTTGGTAATGCAATGGGCCATAATGTAAGAGTTATTGATTATATGAGATGTTACATGAACATAACATCTGACAGATTAACAATCTATTATGGAGGCGAATCATTAGGAAAAGTTGATGCAGTCATACCAAGAATTGGTGCTTCTAACACTTTTTATGGAACAGCGGTTGTCAAGCAATTCGAAATGATGAGCTGTTATTGTGTTAATTCCTCACTTGCAATAGCTAATTCCAGAGATAAACTGAGATCGATGCAAATATTGGCAGAGGCAGGAATAAATATGCCAGTAACTGGTTTTGCTAGCCATACAAAAGATATAAAAGGAGTTATTGAATCAGTCAGTACTATTCCGTTAATAATGAAATTATTACAAGGAACTCAAGGGCAAGGTATCGTTTTAGCAGAAACTATTAAAGCTGCAGAATCAGTAATGAGTGCGTTTCGGCAACTTGATGCAGACATAATGGTACAAGAGTTCATAAAAGAATCTGCAGGAACTGATTTGAGAGCATTTGTTGTTGGGGATAAGGTAGTTGCTTCAATGAAAAGAGTGGCACCTGAAGGAGAGTTCAGATCGAATGTTCATAGAGGCGGCACAATGCATAATGTCGAACTGACACAGGAAGAGAAAGAAATGGCAATAAAATCATCAAAGATACTTGGTCTTTCTGTTGCTGGGGTTGATTTAATGAGGTCTAACAGAGGGCCGCTTATCCTGGAGGTTAATTCATCACCAGGTTTGCAAGGAATCGAAACGAGTTCACGTACAGATGTCGCAAGAAAGATTATTTCATTCATCGAAAAAATGAGACTATGAGAAAATAATATTTACATGAAAAAAATATTAACATATTCATTCTTATTCTCAATACATTGCCACATTCTATCACAAGATACATTTTCAATAATTGCAGTAGATACTATGAGCGGTAAAATTGGAAGTGCTGGTGCATCATGCATACAAGGTTCAATTATCATTAGTGATATCTATCCTGGTTTAGGAGCAATACATACACAGTCATATTGGAATGAGACGAATCAAGACAGCGCAGGTTCTTTAATGATACAGGGGTTTTCTCCACAAGAAATTGTTGATTGGTTAATTGAAAATGATAGTGAAAACAATTCCTCAATTAGGCAATATGGTATTGTTGATATAAATGATGGAAGTAGTAGAGCAGCAGCCCATACGGGTGAAAATTGTCTTGATTATAAAAACCACATAGTTGGTGATAATTATTCAATTCAAGGGAACATACTACTTGGTCAAGAGATATTAGATGATATGGAGGATGCTTTTTTACATGCATATGGTTCACTTGAAGAGCGGATGATTGCATCAATAATGGCCGCTAATGTTGCTGGTGCAGATTCAAGATGTGCTCCATATGGGACACCAGCAATCTCTGCCTTCATCCGCATTGCACAACCAAATAATTCTATCGATTCTTTATTTTTGGATATTAATGTTGATAATGCTCCATTAACAATAAATCCTTTAGATAGTTTATTTTCTTTATACTGGCACTGGAAACAGGAAAATTATACTTTAGGAGATATAAATTGGGACTCGATTGTAGATATATTTGATATTATGCTCTTAACAGATCATTTGAACGGATCACTTTTAATTGATGGAAGTTTTATTTTTCCAGCTGATACAAATTTTAATGGTTCTTTAGAATTCTCAGATCTTTATTTATTACTATTTCAAATTATCGGTGTTGTATGAAACAAAATAATAAGTTGATCATTATTTTTATTATTTTTCTTCAAGGATTATCTATTCTTCATGCAAATGAAATTAAAGATAGATATACTGATGTTTCACTTAGAATCATATCAAAGGCTCTTTCAGATAGTACTGCCTATAAAAGATTGGCATATCTATGTGATTCATTTGGACCAAGACTGAGTGGCTCAAAAAATTTAGAGAATTCAATAAACTGGATATTAAAAGAAATGAAAAAGGATGGCTATGATAATGTAAGTAGTGAAAGGGTTAAGGTTCCTTATTGGAAAAGAGGAAAAGAATCTGTGGAGATATTGAAACCCTATAAAAGAGATTTGAAGATGCTGGGGCTAGGATCTAGTGTGAGTACTCCAAAGAGCGGTATCATAAGTGAATTAATAGTGGTGAATAATTTTGATGAGCTTGAAAAATATTCTGATAAGATAAAAGGAAATATAATTCTATACAATGTTCCATTCACTACATATGG
This sequence comes from Fidelibacterota bacterium, assembly GCA_002718655.1. GTDB lineage: Bacteria > Fidelibacterota > Marinisomatia > Marinisomatales > UBA1611 > NZWG01. Next base: position 14,082 of record PBFM01000035.1, on the reverse strand, counting down.
TGAAACGGTAAAATATCGATATAATGGCGCAAATATGGCCTCAAAACATGGTGCTTCTGGAGCTCTTATCCGATCCGTTGGAACATGGTCAATGGATACACCTCATACTGGGAATATGGCTTACGATGAAAAATATAAAAAAATTCCAGCGGCAGCCTTAACTATGGAGGATGCTATGATGTTAGGTAGAATGTACGATCGCGGTCAAAAAATCACAATAAAGATGAAAATGGAAGCTAGGACAGTCGGGGACAAATGGTCACGAAATATTCTATCTGAAATCAAAGGAAGTGAGTTTCCTAATGAAATAGTTGTTGTTGGTGGTCACATAGATTCTTGGGATGTAGGACAGGGCGCACATGATGATGGGGGGGGATGCATTGCAGCTTGGGAGACACTTAGAATTATCAAAGAACTTGGCCTAAAACCAAAGAGAACAATTCGATGTGTACTATGGACAAATGAAGAAAATGGTTTAAAAGGTAGTAAAGCGTATCGCGATATGCATTTAGATGAGTTGGATGACCATATTTTAGCTATTGAATCTGATGCTGGAGTATTTGCTCCTACCGGATTTGGGTTTACTGGTTCCGATGATGCTAGGGTTCTAGTGGATGAGATACATGAATTATTAAAACCAATTAGAGCTAATTTGCAAACAAATTGGGGTAGAGCACCAGATGTTGCAATTTTAAATGATGAAGGAATTCCTGTAATGTCTCTTAATGTTGATAATAGTCGTTATTTTTGGTACCACCATTCAAGCGCAGATACATTTGATAAGGTTAATTATTATGATTTTAATCACTGTGTTGCGGCAATGACAATAATGGCCTATGTTGTCGCAGATATGGATACTAGGTTGCCACGTAATTAAAATTCAAAAACTGATTTATTCTATCCATTATTATCTGATTTATTGATTAAATTTTCTAGCATTTTTTCTTTACAAATAATAAAAAAACTATGACTTCAGTTAACATTAGCGGATATGGTGATGGCCTTACGGTTGACGGGATATGTATAGGTGAACTAACCCCTAGTGATCATGAGTCAATTGAAAAAGAAAAAGGCGGGCAAAATTACTCACCATTAGAAAACGTAGTAGTGTCAAAGGTAAAAGATTCTTCTACTTTAATTGCACGACGTCCACACCCCGATGATGTCAAAAAGTTCATAGAAACAGAACTTATTGATGGATTATGCTGCTACTCTGCAGTTAATCAGGGACAATTAAATCAAACTATTGTAGATGCAGTGGTTAAGCACCTTAATGAAGAAAAACTTCCTACCGTTCCTCGCTCCATTAGACATAAATACATGAGCGCATTTTTACTTGCTGCCACAGGTATAACAGGAATGGATAAGGTCGTTCCAAAAGTTGCAGGTGTGGAATCGTGGGAATTATCTTTCAAGATTAGCAGGCGATGGGGTTTCTATAAAAAAGGAATTCCTGAAGAAGAGATTATTATTGTTGGAGCAAAAGGAAACTTCCACGGTAGATCTGTAGCTGCAATATCTATGTCCGATGATGAAGAATCCAGAGCAGGATTTGGACCCTTTCTTCCAGGAATTGAACTTGTACCATATAATGATGTGAATTCTCTTGAAAATCTATTTAAGGATAAAGGAGATAGAATAGCAAGTTTTATGGTTGAGCCAATCCAAGGAGAGGCAGGAGTTATAGTGCCAAATGATGATTATTTTACTAAAGTAGCATATTTATGTAAAAAATATAACATTTTACTTGCAATGGATGAGGTTCAAACTGGATTTGGAAGGACAGGAATGAATTTTGCTCATCAATTGTTTGGAGTAAAACCTGATTTGATGGGATGTGGAAAAGCGGCAGGAGGAGGTATTCTTCCAGTCTCATTTGTAGCAGGAAGAAAAGATGTCATAGATGTTTTAACACCTGGGAGCGAAGGTTCTACTTTTGGTGGATATCCGTTAGCATCTGTAGTAGGCACATACGCAATAAAGGTGATGGTTGATGAGCAGTTAGCAGAAAATGCAAGAAATAATGGAGCATATCTACTTGAAATTCTTAATGGCATAAAAAAGGATTTCCCAGATAAGATTAAAGAAGTTAGAGGAAAGGGCTTATTAACTGCATTTGAAATGCACAGTGAAAAACACCTTGATGGGCATAAGGTTTCAGTCCAGCTATTAAATCATGGAGTATATGCGAAAGAGACTCACCATACAACAGTGCGTCTTGCTCCGGCACTAACAATCAACAAAAACCAGATCGATCGTTTATCTGAGGCAATTCGATCAGTAATTAAAGGTCTATAAATATGGATTTTTTGAAAAAACTAGGAATTGGTAATGAAAATTTTGGTGGTAGTCTTGGCCCAGGTCACTGGAGTAAAACTACTAATGCTGGAAGAATTGACTCTATAAACCCATCAAATGATGAAATTATTGCATCTGTATATAAATGCGATTTAGAGGATTATAATCATATTGTTAAAAAATCACTTGAAGCATTTCATCAATGGAGAACGGTTCCTGCGCCAGAACGAGGTCAAGTAGTAAGAGCGATTGGCAATGCTCTAAGAGATTATAAGGATGCGCTAGGTAGTCTTGTCGCTTTGGAAATGGGTAAGATTAAAGCAGAAGGGGATGGTGAGGTTCAAGAGATGATTGACATAGCAGATTTTGCTGTTGGTCAATCTAGAATGCTCTATGGAAAAACAATGCATTCTGAACGTAAGGATCATAGAATGTATGAGCAATGGCATCCTCTTGGAATAACTGGTGTCATAAGTGCTTTCAATTTTCCTGTTGCAGTATGGAGTTGGAATGCATTTATTGCTGCAATTTGTGGTAACACTACACTATGGAAGCCGTCATCTTCCACGCCGCTTTCGGCAATTGCTGTTCAAAAAATTTGTAATGAAGTTTTATCTAATTATGATATACCAAATATTTTTAGTTTGGTTATAGGTAGTGGTTCCGATATTGGAGAAAGGCTTATTCAGGATGATAGAATCCCATTAGTTTCCTTTACAGGTTCTACAAAAATGGGACGACATGTCAGTAAAATTGTATCAGGAAGATTTGGAAAAACCATCCTTGAATTAGGTGGTAATAATTGCATCATAGTTGATGAGTCTGCTGATATGGACCTAGCTGTACCAGCTATCGTTTTTGGAGCAGTTGGAACAGCAGGGCAGCGATGTACTAGTACTAGAAGAGTCTTGGCGCATAAAGGTATTTACGATGAATTAAAAAAGAGACTCATAGATTCGTATAAGCAAGTTAAAATTGGAAATCCGCTTGATGTTGAAACTCTCATGGGTCCATTGATTAATGAAAGTGCAGTTGGTGACTACTTATCTGCTATAGAAAAGGCTGTTGATAGCGGTGGTGAAATTTTGATTGGTGGAAAAATCATTGAAGGTAATGGTAATTTTGTAAGTCCTACGATTATTGAAGCCGAAAATAGTTGGGGCATCGTTCAAGAAGAGACCTTTGCACCCGTGCTTTACTTAATTAGCTTTTCAGAATTAGATGAAGCCATAAAAATTCACAATGATGTGCCTCAAGGTCTTTCCTCATCTATTTTTACTTTGGATATTAGAAACGCTGAAAAATTCCTTTCCTCTGTTGGTTCAGACTGTGGAATTGCTAATGTCAACATTGGAACATCTGGTGCAGAAATTGGCGGTGCTTTTGGTGGAGAGAAAGAGACAGGCGGGGGTAGAGAGTCTGGTTCTGATAGCTGGAAACAGTATATGCGAAGGCAGACAAATACGATTAATTGGAGTAGTGAACTGCCGCTTGCCCAAGGAATTGAATTTAATTTGGATAACTAATCAAAATTCATACTTCAAGTTATTATGTCAATAAACTTCAAAGAGGCTAGGTCATTAATAAATAAATCCATGCTCGCTGATGGAATGTCGCCAATAATTGACCTTAAAAAAAGTCATGGCTCTTGGCTTCATGATGGTGCTACAGGGAAAGAATATTTAGATTTGTTTTCTATGTATGCTTCTATGTCTATAGGATATAACCATCCATACGTGCTAGATAATTCTGATAGAATATCTGCTGCTGCTATCAATAAGCCAGCAAATTCTGATATTTATTCAGTTGAAATGGCAAATTTTGTAGATACCGTTAGAAGAATAGCTCAGCCTGATTATTTACCCTATGCATTTTTTATTGAAGGTGGAGCGTTGGCTGTAGAAAACGCATTGAAAACTGCATTTGATTGGAAAGCTAGAAAAAATCTTGATAAAGGAAAGAAAGAACCAAAAAATATAGTCATTCATCTTAAGGACTGTTTCCATGGTAGAACAGGTTACACAATGTCATTGACTGATTCTCCTGACCCTAGAAAAGTGATGTATTTTCCAAAATTTAATTGGCCTAGAGTTTCGAACCCTTATTTGAAATTTCCGCTTAACAAGAAAAATATCCAAGATGTGGAATTATTAGAAAAAAAATCCATAAGTGAAATTAAGAATATACTAGCTAATAATCCTGATGATGTTGCTTGCCTAATTATAGAACCAATTCAAGGTGAGGGTGGAGATAATCATTTTCGGTCAGAATATTTTAAAGAACTTAAGACTCTGTCTCTAGAAAATGATTTTCTTTTAATATACGATGAGGTTCAAACTGGTATTGGTATTACAGGTAAGATGTGGGCGCATCAATCTTTCGAACCTAATAAAAAAAACAAGTTATACTGCGAGAAGATGGAACCGGATATTATAAGTTTTGGAAAAAAAACACAATGTTGTGGGATTTTTGCCGGAAGAAGATTGGATGAGGTTGAGAACCATGTTTTCAAGGAGTCAAGTAGAATAAATTCTACATTTGGAGGAAACTTAGTAGATATGGTGAGATTTACCATTTATCTTGAGGTTATCGAAAATGAGAATCTTGTCAGCTTAGCATCCAAAAATGGTGCTTATTTATTATCATGTTTAAATAAAATGGAAGAAAAGTATCCTAATACGATATCTAACTCAAGGGGTATGGGATTATTTTGTGCCTTTGATTTACCTAGTTCTGATAAAAGAGATGATTTAATTAGACATATGGAATCAGAAGGAGCGATAATATTAGGATGTGGACATAGTTCGATTCGATTTAGGCCACATTTAAACATAACAGAAGATGAGATAGATCAAGCAATGTTTATGATGGAAAGTTCTATAAATAGACTTTAGTCTTGTCTGGAAAGAAAGGAAAATTGTACGTTGTGTCTACGCCAATTGGAAATTTAGGGGATATAACATTTAGAGCTGTGAATATTTTAAATAGTGTAGGTCTTGTTGCATCTGAAGACACAAGGCATTCAAGAAGGTTGTTTTCACATTATAAAATTAGAACCAAGCTTATTAGTTATTTCGAGCATAATAAAATTTCAAGAATACCAAGACTAATAAGATATCTAAAAGATGGAAATGACCTTGGTCTTATAACCGACGCTGGTACTCCAGGAATCTCCGATCCAGCGTATAGAATAGTCAGAGAAGCAATAAAGAATTCAGTAGAAGTAATTCCTATCCCAGGGGCGAGTGCATTTATTGCAGGATTGGTTACATCCGGATTACCAACTGACCGCTTTATGTTTGAAGGATTTTTACCTACTAAAAAAGGGCGAATAAAGAAAATTGAAAATATTAAGAATGTTGATGCTACATTGATATATTACGAATCACCTCACAGGATTAGCAAAACACTTGACCAGCTAAATCAAATGCTTGGAGATAGGCCTGCAGTAGTAGCTCGTGAATTAACAAAAGTTCACGAAGAAATAAGACGAGGAACTTTATCGGAGTTATGCTTGCATTATAAAAAACAAAAACCGAAAGGTGAATGTGTTATACTAGTAGCAAAAGATGATGAAAATGTTTACTTCTAATAAAGGTGTTTTTATTTCATTTGAAGGTATTGATGGCTGTGGGAAAAGTACACAAGTAAGCCTGTTGCTGAGTAGGCTAAATGATCAAGGAATTAAAACAAAATTAGTTAGAGAACCAGGAGGAACAAAAATCTCAGAAAAAATTCGTAATATTTTGTTAAATAAAAATTATTATGAGATGTCTTCTAGAACTGAAGCATTATTGATGACCGCTAGTCGAGCACAGCTTACAAAGGAAGAAATAATTCCAGCATTAGAAAAAGGGATATTTGTCATCGCAGATAGGTTTAAAGATTCCACTCTTGCATATCAGGGTGGTGGCAGAGGATTAAATACTGAATTTCTAATTGGTTTAAATGATTTTGCTACATTTGAAATAGACCCTGACCTAACATTTTTATTAGACATAGACGCTAAAGATTCATTTTCTCTATCTAAAATTGAGAATGCAGATAGAATTGAGGGTGCAGGTATCGAATTCCAGCAAAAAGTGAGAAGTGAATACAATAAATTAGCAAAATTGTATGATGATAGATTCATAACAATTGATGGAAGTAAATCAATATCAGTAATCCATAGTACAATATGGGAAAAAACAATAAATTTTTTTAATGAAAATCTTAAATAATAAAATCAAACGCTCTATTTGTTTCCTTTTAGTTTTATCTTTTATCTCAGGTGGACCATCTCCAAACGATATTTATAAACGTGTTAGAAAAAATCAATCTCTAATTAATGATGTTTATCGCCACATAATTACAAATTATGTTGATGATATTGATTTAGATGCTTTTACTAAATTAAGTATAAACAATATGCTTCTGGAATTAGATCCGTATACAACCTATATGGAAAAAGAAGAGAAAGATGGAATTGAAATGTTAACTAAAGGAAAATATGGTGGAGTTGGTATTCAGATTGGGATGAGAGAAAAACAGTTAACCGTTATAACACCAATGGATAATTCCCCAGCAAAAAGGGCTGGTATTTTAAGTGGAGATAAAATTATTAGGATTGATGATGTAGAAACAGATGAGTACAATATTGATGATGCGGCCAAGTTGATAAGGGGTAAGCAGGGCACCGGTGTGAAACTTAGTATCAGTAGGGTTGGGGTAGATGAGTTAATAGAATTTGTACTAATAAGAGAGAGCATACAGGTTAAGGATATTTCATATTCAGGAATGCTTGATGATTACACCGGATATATTAGGCTGACTCGCTTTTCTCGCAACTCAGATAAAGAAATTAAATCCGCTATAAAAAGTTTATTAGATAGCAATATGACTGGATTTATTTTAGATCTAAGAGATAATCCTGGAGGATTACTTAATTCAGCTGTCAATATATTGGATTTGCTTACTGACAAGGGTGAGGTGTTAGTTTGGACACAAGGAAAAACCAAAAAATCAAATCGTAAATATTTGAGTAAATATGACCCGATTGTTCCTAAGGATATTAACATTATTGTATTAGTTAATCAGGGTAGTGCATCTGCAAGTGAGATTATTGCGGGTACGCTCCAAGATTTAGATAGAGGCGTGGTGATTGGGCGTCAAACATTTGGAAAAGGTCTGGTTCAGACCGTGTTTAATCTAGATACAGACAGGTCTGTAAAAATAACAACAGCAAAGTACTACATTCCCAGTGGCAGACTTATACAAAAGCCTGGATATTTACCAGAAGATATATTAGCTGATTCGTTATCGCAGGATTCATTGTACTATACTAAAGGAGGGCGAGTTGTTTCTGGGTCTGGTGGCATTACTCCTGACTATATAATAGAATTAGATGAGGTGACACCTTTGCTATCAGCCAGTTGGCGACAAGGATTATTTTTCAATTTTCTTCAAAAGAAAAAAATGATTTATTCATCATTTCAAGAGGTCGACGAAGATACTAGTATGATATATGATTTTGAAGAATATTTGCATTCAAGTGATTTGAATATTTTCATGAAAGGCGAGAGTAATTATCTTGATATGAAAGATAATCTTTTGAAACTTGATTCTACAAGTATACAAATACAGGGGGCAATTGATATACTAGATTCATATTTTGAACAAATTGCCATCAATCAGTTTGATGAGGAAAAAGATAAGTTGAGACATTATTTAATGGTTGAGTTTGCCGATTATTTTGATGGAGAAAAAGGAAGGATTAAAATATCATCAAGAGAAGATAAAGACATTCAAAAAGCATTAGATATTTTAAACGATTCAGTTGCATATGATAAAATTTTCCTTTTACAATAACATATTAATTGAATATTTATTTTATTCAAACATTTTATGAGCTTAATTTTTTATGTGAATTTAGTATTAAGGGCGATTAGCTCAGCTGGTTAGAGCGCTACGTTGACATCGTAGAGGTCAGTGGTTCGACTCCGCTATCGCCCACAGAATAAAAAAAAATGAAAAAAATCAATATAACCCTACCTGATAATTCCACAAAAACATTTCCCGTAGGCACTACACCCCAGGAAGTTGCTGATAGTATAGGACCTGGTTTAGCAAGAGCTGTTGTGGTGGCGAGGGTTGACGGAGAGTTGAGAGATTTAAATTACTCAATGAAAAGCGATAATAGCTTAGAACTGTTTACAGGAGACACTCCAGAAGGACATGACACCTTACTCCATTCAACAGCGCATTTGATGGCTCAGGCAGTAAAGTATTTGTTTCCGGATGCTAAAATCACAATTGGACCAACTATTCAAAATGGGTTTTATTATGATTTTGATGTAGATATATCATTCACTGATGAAATCTTAATTAAAATTGAAAATAAGATGAAAGAGTTGGCCAAGCTAGGGCAAAACATCATTCGGAAAGAGGTTAAGGCTGATATAGCTATTGATAAATTTAAAATGCTCAATGAATCTTATAAAATAGAGATAATAAAGCAAATTAATGCTGATGATAAGATTACTATGTACGAGCAATCAGATTTCACAGATTTGTGTAGAGGGCCACATGTATCAAACACATCAAAGATAAAATATTTCAAATTGTTATCAACATCTGGTGCTTATTGGCGAGGTGATGAGAACAACAAAATGCTTCAGAGAATATATGGAACTGTTTTTTCTACTAGAGAAGCTTTAAAAAATCATCTACATAATCTAGAAGAAGCAAAAAAAAGAGACCATCGTAAGCTTGGAAAAGAATTAAAATTATTTACCTTCGATGATGAAGTTGGCCCAGGCCTTCCTCTGTGGCTTCCTAATGGAGCAATAATTGTAGAAGAATTAGAAAAGTTAGCAAAGGAAACTGAAAGAAAAGATGGTTACGAGCTTGTCAGGACACCCCATTTAACTAAAGGTAGGTTATATGAGAAATCTGGGCACCTAGAGCATTATAAAGATTCTATGTATCCAGCAATGGATATTGATGGAACTGAATATTTTGTTAAACCAATGAACTGTCCACATCATCACAAAATCTACTCCTCTAATCCTCGAAGTTATAGAGATCTACCAATCAGATTTGCTGAGTATGGTACCTGCTATCGATATGAGAAATCTGGACAACTTTTTGGGTTGATGCGTGTTAGAAGTCTTCAAATGAACGATGCGCATATTTACTGTACAGAAAATCAATTTAAAGATGAATTCTTGGCAGTATGCAATATGTATTTAAAATATTTCAAGATTTTTGGAATAGAAAAATATTCAATGCGGCTCAGTTTGCATGATAAGGGTGGCTTAGGAAAAAAATATGTAGATGACCCTGCACTTTGGTTAGAGACTGAACAATGGGTCAGAGAAGCACTTAATGAAGGAAATATTGATTTTGAAGAAGTTCCTGGTGAAGCAGCTTTCTATGGACCAAAAATTGATGTACAAGTATGGAGTGCCATTGGAAAAGAATTTACTCTTGCAACCAATCAAGTTGATTTTGCCATACCATCCAAATTTGCATTATCTTATATAGATGAAAAAGGTTTAGAAAAAACGCCGCTATGTATACACAGAGCGCCACTTGGTACACATGAAAGATTTATTGGATTTTTAATTGAGCATTTTGGAGGTAATTTCCCACTGTGGTTAGCGCCTGAACAGGTTGTCGTATTGCCTGTGTCTGATAAGTTCATAGATTATGCCAAGAATATTGTTAAAATCTTAAATGATCATGAAATAAGAGTTAAATTAAATGATCGCTCAGAGAAAATCGGGTCTAAAATCAGGCAAGCAGAATTGCAGAAAATTAATTATATGTTAATTTGTGGTGAAAAAGAATCAAGTAATGATACAGTTTCAGTAAGAAAAAGATTTGATGGGGATATTGGTACTATGTCATTAGAGGATATTAAAGTTCGATTGATTGATGAAATAAAAAATAGGAGATTAACTCATAGGAAAAAAACAGCAGCAACGACTTAACCAGGATATTACGTCCAAGGAAGTACGATTAATTTCAGAAAGTGGGGAGCAATTAGGCGTTGTCTCCATTAAAGTTGCATTAGAAAAAGCCAAGGAAATTGGTCTAGACCTAATAGAAGTGGGTCCTAATTCTAAACCACCTGTATGCAGAATACTAGATTATGGAAAGATCAAATATGAAGAAAAGAAAAAACAGCAGCAAAGCAAAAAAAAGCAACATGTCATAAAAGTTAAGGAGATTAGAATCAGACCGCGAATTGATGAACATGACTTGATGACAAAGCTAAATCATGGTAGAAAATTTTTACTTGATGGAGCTAAGTTAAAGATTACACTTATGTTTCGTGGTAGAGAGATGTCAAGAATTGATCTTGGAAAAGTAGTAATGGAAAGAATAATAGAAGAATTATCAGACGTGGCAGAAATCGAAAAGGATATTCCTTTAGAAGGACGTCGCATGTCAATAATCCTTAACGCAAAATAGGAGTGCTAGATGCCTAAAATGAAAACAAGGCGAGGAGCCGCAAAAAGGTTCAAAGTAACAGGTTCTGGCAGAATTAAGCGAAACAAAGCAAACCATAGACATATGCTCATTCGTAGATCTAACAAAGCGAAGCGCAAAATGAGACAATCAGAGATTGTTTCAAGTGCAGATCGTAAGCTTGTTAAAGCTATGTTGGGTATTTAATTAACTGGAGGCGATAGAATATGCCAAGAGCAAATAGTTCCGTACCTCGACATCGTCGACATCGGAAAATCGTCAAGCAGGCCAAAGGCTATTATGGTGCCCGGAGCCGCACATTTAAATCTGCAAAAGATGCAGTGATCAAAGCAGGGCTATATGCCTATCGTGATAGACGTCAGCGAAAAAGACAATTTCGTAGACTATGGATCACTCGTATTAATGCAGCGTGTCGGCTCAATGGGACTACATATTCAGCATTTATAAACGGTCTGAAGACTAATGGTATTGATTTGGATCGTAAAGTTCTAGCCGATATGGCAGTAAATGATCCAGAGTCCTTTACCGCACTGACATCATCGTTTAAATAACAAGTAATGTCAGCATTAAAACAAATCGAGGAGGTCAGGACTTCGTTCCTGACCGAACTCGATGATGTTAACCAAGATTTAAACCAAATTGAACAATTTCGTACTAAATACCTAGGTAGAAGGGGTAAGATAGCCTCTTTATTTTCTTTGATGGGGAAGGTTTCAGATGAGGAACGTCCAGCATTGGGAGAGTCGCTGAATAAATTAAAGAATGAACTTAATGTATTATTTGAAAATAAAGTTTTAGAATTTAATCTTTCTAGGCAAAGGGAAGAGGATGATTTAATTGATTTATCATTACCTGGTAAGCAACAGAGACTGGGTTCAATTCATATTTTGGAGCAAACCCTATCAGAAATAAAAGATATTTATCGTTCCATAGGGTTTCATATTGCTTATGGTCCTGAGGTTGATGATGAATATCATAACTTCACAGCTTTGAATGTTCCAGAACATCATCCTGCAAGGGATATGCAAGATACATTTTTCATTGATCCTGAAACGGTGCTAAGGACACACACATCGAATGTACAGGTGCACTTAATGGAAGATCAAGATCCTCCCATCAGATATATTGTTCCAGGTAGGGTCTATAGAAATGAGGCAATTGGCTATAAAAGCTATTGTCTTTTTCATCAAGTGGAAGGAATCTATATTAATGAGACGGTCTCGTTTGGTGAACTCAAAGGATGCTTGGAATATTTTGTAAAACAGATGTTTGGCATAAAGAAAAAAATGAGATTTCGACCATCATATTTTCCTTTTACAGAGCCAAGTGCAGAGGTTGATATTTGGGATGAGGAGAGACAGCAGTGGATGGAAATTCTCGGATGTGGTATGGTTAATCCTATGGTATTGAATAATGTTGGATATGATTCAAATCGATTTCATGGATATGCATTTGGCATGGGAGTTGAACGAATAGCTATGCTCAAGCATAAAATTAGTGATATTCGTCATTTTTACAGTGGGGATATAAGAATTTTGGAACAATTCATATGATTATTTCTTTAGAATGGTTAAAAGAGTTTGTAGATATTAAAGAGACTCCAGATGAATTAGCATCTTTGCTTACAGAAGTAGGTTTGGAGGCAGAACCGACATCAGTACCAACAGAATTATTTGGTGTTGTTATCGGGAAAGTTGAAACGGTAGAAAAACATCCCAACGCTGATAAATTAAGTTTATGCACTGTCAATGATGGAACCCTTATTCACAAAGTTATTTGTGGTGCCCCAAATGTGGACGCGGGTCAAACAATTGCATTTGCCACAGTCGGATCAGTATTGCCTGGTAAAATAAAAATTAAAAATGCTAACATAAGAGGTGTCGAATCTGCAGGAATGATTTGCTCAGAGCGTGAATTGAAAATTTCAGAAGAACATGAGGGAATAATGGTATTACCAGATGGTCTTGAATTAGGTGCAGATTTTGTTTCTTCTCACGGATATAAATATTTATCAGTAGAGCTTGATATCACTCCTAATCGTCCTGATGCATTTTCTCATCAAGGAGTCGCCCGTGACATTGCCTGCAAGGCTGATAGAGAATTTACCCAGATATCGATAAAAGAAATAGCATCCAAAGGAAGTGACACTATTGATATTACTATGGAAAATCATAAAGATTGCCCACGATATATAGGTGGCATAGTAAAAAATGTTAATGTAGGGCCAAGTCCTGATTGGCTGGTTGAAAGATTGAAATCGAGTGGGCAACGTAGTATAAATAATATTGTTGATATATCTAATTATGTTCTATTGGAAATGGGGCATCCTACCCATATTTTCGATTATGATTCCTTAAAAAATAAATCCATACATGTTAGGAGGGCAAAAAAAGGTGAGACCCTTATCACCCTTGATGATCATAGCCATAAACTAAACCAAACACATTTACTTATAACAGACGGTAATGAGGCACTGGCGTTAGCCGGTATCATGGGAGGAATAAGTACGGCCGTATCAGATGATACGAATAACCTTCTTGTTGAAAGTGCTTATTTTGACCCAGTTACCATTAGGAAGGGTGCGAAAAGTCTTTCTGTTTCCACAGATGCATCAAAACGGTATGAGAGAGGTGCAGATCCAAACGGATGCGAGACAGCGTTCTGGCGCGTTATTGGACTCCTTGAAGAGATAGCAGGTGGAGAATTGTGTTCTGAAATGATTGATGTATATCCTAATCCGATCAAAAAAAAGAAAATTAATCTAAGGCGTAGTGAATTAGATTTAGTAATAGGGATCAAGATAGAAGATAAGACCGTAAAAAGAATTTTTGATGGTCTTGGAATTTTGTCTAACAATAATGGTAATGAATGGCAATGTGAGATTCCAACATACAGACCTGATATACTATACGAGATAGATCTTGTTGAAGAGATAGCAAGAATTTTTGGATTTGAGAATATTCCATCAGACGAATCTCTACATGGTCCTTATAGATACGAACATTCAGATCCAGAACAATACCTAGAGCCTCTGAGATACACACTGTCGACATGCGGTTTTCATCAGATATATTCAAATTCACTACAAAATGAAAATGAAGCATGTTTGAATGGTCAAGCACCAGTGAGAATGCTCAATCCACTAAGTATTGAAATGGGTTTCCTACGTACATCATTATTACCCAGCCTTTTGAAGGCAGCGAATCACAATCTAAAGAATGGAACAAACAGTCTAAGATTATTTGAGCTCGGAAATGTTCACCTGCAAAAGGCTAAAGGGTTGGAAAATATTCTTGAAAAAAAACATAT
>PBFM01000034.1 GCA_002718655.1 Fidelibacterota bacterium | reverse complement strand
ACCATGTTTGTTAAAGTACCCGTATTGCTATTGGTACTGTTATCCGTCAAGGAAGTACCCGTACCATTGCTCATCTTGTAATAGGCTACAAGATCCGTCTCATCACCATCTAGGTCTTCATGCATCATTGCCTTTATTTCTGATTGGGATAAGACCTTATCCCATATTGATATTTCATCCAATTGACCTTTATATCTTTCTGAATATCCCGGCTGATTTCCAATTGTCAATGAATTTGAATTTGTGCTAATATTTCCTGATTGAGAATAGCTGATCATATGTACACCATTAAGATATATCTTTCTGTTACTTCCATCATAGGTACCAGTTAAATAATTCCATTTAACTGCATCTGTTGTTGAAATAGTAAAACCATTATCAAAGTCCCAGCCTGGCGTACTCACGATTAGCCTTATTTTTGAAACTGAACCCACGTAAGGAAAGATATATCCATTATTTGAGGTATTGCTAGATTTGGAAACAATGCTTATGATTCTATTAAAACCCTCAGAGGCATCAAACTTAACCCACATGCTCATAGAAAAAGAGTTATCGTTGATATCTAAGGAGCTGTGGTCTGGTATGGATACATAGTCATTGGATCCATCAAAATCCAATGCGTATCCACCACCCTGTGCATTTACTTGTTTAAAGAAAATAAAAAATATGAAAATGACCTTCAAAAACAAAAAGTTTAAAAAGAATATTAAAGGATTTTCATCCATTCAAATAGTCTGATAATATTAAAATATCAAAGATATTAGAAATATCATCATCATTAAGATCTGAATTATCATCCATAGTATTCCCATTTATGACCAGACTTACGAGTGTCACAAGATCAAACGAATCCACACTGCCATCACCATTTATATCAAAATCTAGGGAAATAACACACTCCAAAGTGGTTAAGAATTGGGATGCATCATCAGGTACTTCTAGTAAAGAATTACATACATCTGCATCACCTAACAAATGATACTTTAACCACTCTAGGGTCTTACCTTGAATGAATCCTACAAATGGCAATACTGCAGAACTGTGTCCTCCATCTTGAATCTCATATAACATTTTGATTGTAGTCTCTGGTGTATTATCATACTGATCTCCACCGAGAAGTCCGTCATAGTCTGGAAGCTCATCAATCTCATTTTCACCTGCAATAATAAGTGTTGGGACTGTATGGTCAAGATGATCTGGTAACAGGCAAATACAGTATTCAAAATCAGAGCAACCTTCGCAGTCTTCTATGATAATTGTAGGATTCAATGCAATGACAGCGTCTAAAGTAGAGTCCATAGTCGCCGCTATTTGAGTCACTCCTCCACTTATTGAATACCCTGCTAATGCGAACTTATTAGTATCAATAAGTCCGAGTACTGGAGAATCAGCTCTACTGTTTTCTAGCTTGACCGTTATAACAAGGTCAAGCATTGCCTCAGCCCTCTGCTGGTGGCTTTCATTAATGGGATCATTATAGTCAATGGTTGTTGCGATGAATCCATATGAAGCAAAAAAATAGGCCCAATCACTCAATGATGCACCATCTCCACCCCACCCAGGACCAAGAATCACTGAAGTCAAAGGCGTTTCAGCACTATCAGGATAATATAGAGTAGCATCTAAATAAAGAGGACCATCCCTCATGCCATCAGATTGTGAAATTGAAAAAACATCATAAGGTCCATAGACAACATCACCACCACCGCCGATCTCTTGGCACTGATCTGTATCCTCATTCCATTCGCAATATTCTCCCCAGTATACACATTCCAATGAATCTAGGTCTGAACATTCTGCATTTAATTGACCGACATAAATCAGTGAAATAATAAAAATGATTTTTTTCATTTTGTTACATTGCTCCTAAATTATTTTATACTTATCAGGATGAAGGAATTTCCTTTTTTCTCATATCAAAAAGGAAACCACTACTTTTCTCGTTTTTTGAAAGACCACTCAAACTCAAAACTAGCAACAAGCTCTCCATCGTCATCGCGACCTAAGGATGTTACACTAACGGTCATAGGTTCATTCATTACTTCTACTTGTCTAATAGCCTTAGATATTTTTTTACCCTCTTCACATTTGAATGTCGTTCTACCTCTTGCTTTCTTGTGAAATTCAGATTTCATTCTGGTAATGATAAATGCAATACCAGAGGCTTGTTGGCCTAATGAAATCATCGCCAAAACACCTGTGCTTAATTCTGCTGCCATACCCAATACAGCAAAGTATGTTGACCGGAATGGATTCTTGTTCAAATATTTATATCGCACGCTCGTGATACAGGTTTGCTGATTTGCTTTTATTATTTTCATACCAGT
Organism: Fidelibacterota bacterium; assembly: GCA_002718655.1. Taxonomy (GTDB): domain Bacteria; phylum Fidelibacterota; class Marinisomatia; order Marinisomatales; family UBA1611; genus NZWG01. Next base: position 13,719 of record PBFM01000034.1, on the reverse strand, counting down.
AATCAAAACCATTGGTAATTTAAAAAGAGAAAAATATTTAAATAATATCCCACTATTAAATATCTTTATTAATTTTTCTTGATTTTTACTAACCATAATGCCCTTGAACCTTATTAAGAACATCATTAAATGAAATATCTAAAAACCTAATCACAATTTGTCGTATCTTGGCTACCAATAAAATCAAGAATGCAATCTGGGTATGGTGGACAAAAGCTATTGCCTGAAAAATTTGTCGATCCAATAATATTAAAAAAAACATCTCCATTCAATTGACATATTGACTCAGATATCGTACCCGAAAATTGGTTTTCTTGAATGCTAAATTCAATAAGATTCTGAAGATTGCTGATGTTAGTTGGAATCGAACCGCTAAGTTGATTTTGCTGAACATATAATTCTTTTAATGAGGAAAGGTGCACAATTTCATCAAGAATATTGCCAATTAAATAATTATCATTCAAATACAACTTTTCTAGAGAGGTCAAGTTGAAAATTCCTTCTGGAATTTCTCCTGTCAGTTGGTTGGACCTTAAGTCTAAAGATCTCAGGTTGACTAGTTTTCCTATTTCTGATGGTATGAAACCTGTGATTTCACCGCCTGATACATCAAGTACTGTAGTAGTATCAATGACATAATATTTCCCCCATAAATGGACCCTATTATCAACAATCAAATTTATGGTATCAGATATAGTATAATTTCCAGTCACATCATATGAGATCACCTTGAGAGTATTTACTGAAAGATCTGTTTCAGTAAGTGTATTCCAATAATATTCAAATGGATCTTCAAAATCAGTGAAAGATAGAATGTCATTTATGAAGAATTCGATTCTATCTATAGCGTCATTATCACTGCTCTCGACAATTATTCTAACTGTATCGCTAATAATTTCGTCCGATATTGGTGATACGATAGAAACAGATGGAGAAATAGTATCATCATCTGAGCAGTTCCAAAATTGAAGTAAAATGAATATCAATGTAATATGTTTTGATATTTCTTTCACTTCAACCACTTTAAAATAATATTTATTAACACTGACAATAGCACGCTCAAGACAAACATACTTCCAATTGGTAGGAATAATCTAATTTTATCACTGCCATAATTGAAGTCAAGAGGTAAATTACCAAACCATTTTAATTTCTCATCAGACATGATTAATACTACACCGACTAATGAAAGAAAAACTCCAATCAAGATAAGTACTTTTCCAAAGTGAATCATATCATAATCTAGCCATCATTAACATTAAGAAAAAACAATGTAGCATCCTCTGAAGAATAAAATTCTTATGATATTATTTTTCAATTCAATTTTCATTTCTTAAACTGGTAAATATTTAAATTAGTCAAACATCTCCAAACCCATTCCACAGGTCCATATTTATATTTCTGCATCCACCATTGACATCCAACTAATAATGACCACCAGATAAAAAAGACAACTATTAGCTGACCTATCCTATCTACTTCGCCAAATAGACCTAACCCAAATCCATAAAAAATTATTGTTGCAACTACGCTTTGTAAGAGATAAGAGGTCAATGCAGTCTTTCCTACGAAACTGAGTTTTTGTAGCATAGGTGGAAATAGATCTTTTCTGATTAAGAGCATGATAAGGCCTACATATGCAAAAGCGATAAAAGGAGTTGCGATCTGGTTAGGTAGCCTACCCAAATACTGCATGTATCTCCAATCCCATACATGATGATAGGATAAAAATAATCCAATAATTGCAATGGGTACACCAATGCTAAATCCATGTTTTATCATGTTTTTATAAAAATTAAAAGATCTAGAATTACTAAACACCCCCCAGTGATGCCAAGCCATACCAATTAACATCATGCCAAAAGACCTTGCGAAAAGATCAATCAAAAAGGAAATACCTATTATCGCTCCGCCTAAAATTCCCTCTTTATGTTCATCATTTGGTTCAAACATTTTCGATCGATATTCCAACTGCTGAGCATAAGTTCCGCGCATAGCTTGAATTTCCTCATTAATATTTGCAGGTGTGGGGTGATACATTTCCATCATTACCTTCTCATCAGCTATACTCAAATGATTGACCAAATATGTTTCCATTAGGTAATTTGAAAAACTTGGAATAAAGTAGATGACAAAACCAAGAATAAACTGAGTTCTAGACTGCAGGTTTTTAAAAAAGTAGAGGATGAATGAACAAGTCGCATAGATTAATAGCACATCACCATACCATATGTAGGTAGAGTGTAACACTCCAATAACGATCAACCAAAAATTTCGACTGTAAAATAGCAATAAAGGACTCTTTCCTTTTTTTTTTATACTTTCAATGAATAAAATTGTACTCGCACCGAAAAGCATTGAAAAAATCGCCATAAATTTTTGATCTGCTAACACATGCCCGACACAATAGAGGATGTGATCATATACTGAACTGGCATGGATATATGGATTAAAATATGCCATCATAGGCATTGAAAAACTGACAATATTCATTATGAGGATTCCTAAAACAGCGAAACCTCTTAGGATGTCAATGGATATTATTCTCTCTTTCATCATCTAATCTTGATAACTTTTAAATTCAATTTTAATTCAAAATTTAATATTTGTGTTTAGCCTTGCATAAATATTTAAGATTATTAATTGTCGTAATTGATTCAGCACCTAAATATCTCAATAAAATTGACTTAATTAATTTGAAAAATTATGAATAGAAAATACCTTCGACCTAAAGATGAGATCAAGTCTTCACTGAAAGTCTCTACAATCGAAGGTTCTTGGTGGGCAGTGATGTACGGAACTGTTGAAACATACTTCAGTGCATTCTTTGAACATTTACGTTACTCAAGTTATGAAATTTCCGTTTTAATGACATTNCCTGTGTTTTTTGGTGCGATTTTTCAAAATCTAAGCCAAAATTTTCATANAATNCTTAAATCAAGGAAGAGANTAATAACGATACTCAANTTAATGCAGACCCTCACAATTCCCATTATCTTTTATGTGGGGTATTCTGGAGGGAATTATCTACTCTTGATCAGCTTCATATGTATTTACTATGCAATAGCAATTTCTCAAATGGCACCCTGGACATCTTGGATGGGATACCTTGTTCCTGGAAGACTACGTGGGAAATATTTTGGAAATCGTTCTCAAGTTGTAAGAGTTTTCATGCTAATATCATCTCTCATAGCAGGTTCAATCTTAAACGCATACAGTAATAATGAGGCTATGACAGGATTTGCCATCATTTTCCTTGTTGGCATGTTAGCTAATATTGGTTCAACCTTTTACATCACAAAACAATTTGAACCTTCTGAGGATGCAATTGATGAAAATGTTGTAATTGGGAATGAAGACAGTTTGGAACATAAACTTAAGAAATTCATTGCCTATGATTCCATCTCAGAATTTGCATTTTCCATCTCAGGTCCTTTGATGATGATATACTGGATTCGTGATTTAAATTTCAGTTATATAGAGATTGCTGTTTTATTGAATGTTAGCCAATTAGTTGGATTATTCAGTCTTCGATACTGGGGGAGTAAGATAGATCAAAACGGTACTATTTCTACCATAAGATGGAGTAGTCTTGCAATAGGAATTTTTCCACTTTTTTGGATTCTCATTCTCTTTTTACCCGCACAATTAAGATTAGCATCCTCTCTAGTTGTTGCATCACTCGCAGCCTTAATGTTCAGTGGAAGGGCGCTTGCAATGGACAATAGACTCTATGAACATATGAATGGAAAGAATATGATAAAAACCACGTCGAGAAGAGTCTTTTATAAAGGTCTGTTTATTTTTGTTGGCGGTTTTTTGGGAGGGACTTTAACAAGAACAGAATTTATTGATCTTGGTCAACATGCCTTTTTTAATAATCACATCCATATTGTATTTGCAACATCAGCCGTATTTAGAATATTAGTCTGGGGATTATATTTAGGAAAAAGTAAGATAAAAATATGAGTTGTTTGAACTACATTTTCATAAATAATTGAATTAGGAAAATAAAATATCAGAATATCTAACCACGAAAGTATTAAACACTTACTTTAATATGTCAAGCTCCTTCATTTTTTTCATGAAATAATCAGCATGCCTTCTTGAACCAATGTCATTATAATGTATTCCATCTACTGTTGAGTCACTATCTTCATCGATGCAACCTTTTTGACTAATGACATGTAATTTATTTTTGCCATACTCTGACGCACTAAATATTTGTCTATTTAGTTCACGATTTTTCTCTTCAATTTCTCTTATGGTACTTACATCTGGTGAATTTTGATCAACAATACATTGCTCAAAGAATACAATATCTGAATTTTCATTCATTGGATTTTTCCTAATAATATTAATTACCGATAATGTATTACTCTTAATGACATCTTTATTTATGTTTGCCATACATTCGACCACATATAATCTTACATCAATTTCTGAGATTATTTCTGCGATAACAGTTTCAAGGTGACCATTCCCACTAAACCCTAGATTGATGCAATCTAGATTCAACTCTCGTGATATGATATTTGTATAGGCTAAGCCAGGTCTTGATACACATCCACCTTGTGTTAGACTAGTACCATAGAAAACTACCGTATTCTCAGGTTTTGATTCAGAAATAAAATCAAATCCAGCTCCATCATCAATCCCAATCTGAATTTGGGTAACCGTATCATACAATGGTAAATAAACCCTATAATCTCTCAACTTCCTTGAAAATCCAGAAAAAAGAACTTGTTCATTATCTACCCCTGTTGGTATACCGGTATTTACATAACTCCAAGATTCGTTGTATTTGTGATAAAGATCTACACCTTTTATACCTGAATTTGGCATATGATTCATTTTTACATCATTTTTTATAGACCATTTGATGACCATTCTTGAGCTATCACTTTTAAATGAAAAACTAACCCCCGCCGAATTTTCTGATAATTCCCAGAGGTCGGGTCTTAGAATGCCTTTGAATTCTTGTGGTAATCTTTGAAAGGGGAAATCTCTAGGTTTCTCATTGGATAACATTCCATTTGCATCTTTTGGGTTTATATAAAAGTATTTCAATATAATCCTTTTTTTTCTTTAATGAATATAAATGATATTAATGCTCTAGTAGTTGAAATTTCCCAAATAAATATCAATTTTAAATATTCACTTTTCTTTGTCATCTTATCAATACTTCTAGTCTCAATTTTAATTAGATAGATCTAAGTAATCATCGCTCATTTAGATGCAAAAAAAATAAATCAAATCGGTCATATTTTAAATATCATCTTTCTTATAAGCCGAAATATCAATTTGAGAGTAGATATCAATATTGTTTGTCTGATAAAAGGATTATCTCGAAAAATCGATGCCCTTTGTAGGATTATCTTTAGTTCAACTTTGTTTATTCTGATAAATTGATATATAAATCTTAATACATAAAAAAGGAAGATTATTAAAATCAAATAAAAGTATAGCATTATGATACTTATTGTTAAAGGAGTTGCCTAAAACCATTTAAAATATTTTTCGCAGAACGTTCATTAAACTCGTTTCCTTTATTAACCATTATTGTTCTTGGATATACAATTACGCCAAGATGTTCCAATTGGATTCTAAATGTGGATAAGAAACGTACTCCTGCTCCGCCACTATGTGTAGCTATCAGTGCTTTTTTATTTAAAAATGCATCCCTCCAATTATTAGATATAACAGAAAGCCATGTGATAGTATTTGTCAAAATTGGCGGTGATCCACCATTATATTCTGGAGCGCAAAATATTAAACCATTTGATTGAGAAAATTTTGAACATAAATCATTGATTTTTTCATCGTTCACCTTGCCAACTTTAGGAGTGTACAATGGCATTATGAAATCTTCAAGGTTTACTATTTCTTTTTCAATATCTAATGACTTTTCCAGCCTTTTTGCAAGTCTGAGATTGCTCCCACTTGTTGCAGAAACTATCAGAATCTTATGCATTGCGATATATATCCTGCATCGAAGATTAAATTTGATTTATTTTGATAAAACTTAAATAATACATGAGACTGAGAACTTTTATCTTAATGAAATATAATCAATCAATAGATTGAAATCTTCTTCAACCTTATTACCTACCAAAATTCCATATTCCACAATGGAGTTAGCGTTAAAATTTTTCATCCTCAGTTTCCTTCCTCTAAACTGAGGCTGCATCGATCTAAGAGGGATTTCAATCTCCTGCCATTCATCTTTTGCAAAAAACTTCTTAACATAAACATGCCGATCCGAATAACGTGACCTCACTCTTAATTGGTACCATTTATTATCACCAAGTATTCTAATTACGATGAACTTATATTCATCTATCTTTTCATCTTTATGCCGTAGTCTGATGGAACTAAATCCTCCATAGTTTTCCAATGAAACATATCCAAAAAACCTACCATTACCATTCTCATCTAAACTTAAATATCCTGCAGACCTTCCTCCCATTACGACATCATCCACTACCTGCCATTTACGCATGTCAGCATTCTTGCTAAAATCGTAAACTCCTCTTGATTCAGCAATCATTGCAAATAGTACTGTAAAATAAAATATAATTTGAAATTTTCTTTCCATTATCTTGCATCAAAATTAAATAAGATTAGTTCGTATCATTATCTTTAATCACACGCCCACCTAATTTTTTGCTTCTCAGATACTTTGAAAGTAGCATTTTAAAAGATTTACGAACAAATTTTATTCATGCATTTATACTTGCTTAATTTATTGACTTAATGGATTTATTTTAAACTCAATTTATTTAATTAGATATTGAAACGACAACTGCACCAGCAATTGCTATTGTTATGCCAAAAACTTTTCTTTTACTGAGTTTTTCTTTTAAAAAGAATCGAGCCATAAGCACTATAAAAACGGTAGAGAGTTGATTATAGATTGCTGCTCTACCAGCTAAAGTATATTTATATCCAGCCAGCCAAAATATAACAGATAAATATGTTCCTAAAAAAGACCCCAGTAAAAGAGGGAGACTGCTTAAGCCTTTTCTGTAACTTGCCAATAAATCTTTGATACCCATTTTAAATACAGATAAAATAATCGCACCCAATAATCCAACTGAAAATCGGTAGAGAGCAACGAACAATATTGAATGTTCATTTAATATAGGTCTAATAATTAATACAGAATAAGCCGTTATGACATGTGCAAGCAACCCAAAAAACAATCCAACATACATCACTTTTGTATTAAGATTCTTGGGAATTTCATATACGATGATGGATATTCCAATTATCACTAATCCACCCCCAGCATATGCTTGTGGTGTAATTATTTCTTTAAATAGTAAAAATGCAATGATGAATATGGATGGAGTGTATATCGTAGAAACAAGTGCAGATAAACTAGAACCAATTTTTTTCAATGATTCTAAAAACAAAAGATCTGCTATGAATATGCCTAAAATCCCACTAAAGATAAGGACATATATATCATGTGAGGTAAAATTTGGAATAGGAATTGAAAAAATAAGTATAGTTACCAAGAACCCGAAAACACCTATGGAATTTTTTATGACATTTAATTGTATTGCACTGAAACTTTTTGATGAAATGTCAAAAAATATGACAGCAGATGACCAACAAACTGCTGTGATTATTGCATAAAAATCACCCATGCCCCTAAGTATTATTAATTATATTTAAAAAGATTTTCAATATTAAATTTATTTTGAGCTGTATCTATCATTGGAGAATGTAGAACAGTAACCATTTTCATTTCTCTTCATCAAATTCAATTTTAAAGAGATTCTTACTCTCTCTTTTCTTTCTATGTTGCTAAAACTAAATTATTACCCAACTTCTAAGATTATTTTTGGTTTTCACATATGTAAATTATTATGTTGATGTATGATTATCATAATTAAGAATATATAGCATATGGATTGGATAAATAAAATAAAGATAAAAAGTAATATATCTATGCTCCAATTTTTTAATCTTATTGATTACATAAATCATATCCACAAATATGTTAATTTATCCAATTAATTTTCACCATGATAGAATACATTAGTTGTAGAATTAAAATATTTACAAATTGGTTTCCAGTTTATCAGTCATTATTGATTGTCTATCTTATCATACCCATTACTTTTTTAACCTGGTATAAAAATAAAAAACCAAATGTAAAACCGCTTTACTTTGCATTTACATTATTGATAATCTGGTTATTACAAATGGTAGTGTGGGATATAGGCTACAACCGATATTATGACCTGTGATATATACTAAAAGTCAAGGAATAAGTTTTTGTGCAAATGTGACATACGTCACAATATACTATTTTAAATAAAAAAACGATTGCAAATAGTAGAAGAATAATCCGCTGGAGAAGTTATTACAAAGGTATTGTAAATTTTTGAATAAAAAAGCCCCGATAACGGGGCTTTTTTAAAACCTAGAATAAAATTATTTCATCAGAATCATTCTTTTGAATTGATTTGACTCTCCTATCTGCATCTTATACAGATATATACCGGAGCTGACATCTTCACCTGCTTGGTTTGTTGCATTCCAAGTTGTAGAATTATAGCCAGCTGAATTGTAACCATTTACAAGTTCTTTCACTAAATTACCTAAAAGGTCATATACGGCAATATTAACGATTGACCCGAATTCAATGTTATAGCTGATAGTTGTAACTGGATTGAATGGGTTTGGGTAATTTTGCATCAGCCCAAACCTATTTGGGTTTAGCTCCTTATCCTCAATCGCAAGTGCTGTTTCCGCAGCAGGGAGCTCAACAACATAGCCACTTGGAGTGGTTAAAATCAGTGTGAAAGCAGAATCATCGGCAGCAGGGTTCAGAAAACCAGACGCATAAACTACACCACTTACGCCACCATATGTTGATAATGGAGCACTAAATGATGCAACAGATTCTGTAGAACCATGCCCAGTTATGTCTAGTGTATAGTTTCCTACTGGTACCTGTATATATCCTTGGAATTCACCATATGCCAAATTTTCTACCAGTATGTTTCCATCTGCATATATGTCTACTGATGGTGCATCTGTAACTCCGTGCATGACTTTCAAGGCGAAACTTTCATCGTCTGCAGCTGCTTGATCTAAACTTGACGCCAACAGATCAAACGGGTAGTCTTCATCACCAACAATACCTGTAGCCATGACAACGTATGTTCCATCATCTTCTAGTTGAAATGGAAATGTTGCAATGACATCGTCTCCAGTGGGTGCTATGCCTACTTCTGCATCTAGAGGCAAATCAAGCAAGCCTGTGCTCGCGCGATATGCAACACCTTCTAAAGCCATTGCTCCGTCAACATAAATGTCGACGGTTGGGTAGGGCGAATTGTGCACGATTTGAACCTTTGCGGAAGTTAGAGCTGACTCCGCTGCGGGTAGTTCTACCACATATCCCGATGGAGTGTTTAGCAGAAGACCAAAAGAAGGCTGATCACCAGATGGTGCGAGAAATCCAGATGCATATACTACACCACTTACACCACCATATGTTGATAATGGAGCACTGAATGATGCAACTGGCTCAAGTGAGCCGTGGGCAGTTATGTCAAGTGTATAATCTCCAACAGGAACTTGAAGATAACCTTGAAATTCACCATAAGCGAGATTTTCAACCAATAAGTTCCCGTCTGCGTATATGTCTACTGCTGGTGCATCTGTGACTCCATGCATTACTTTCAGTGCAAAACTCACATCATCGGCTGCTTCCTCTTCAAGCGTGGATGCTATTAGGTTGAAAGGAGTTGCCTCATCACCTACAATTCCAGACGCGGCAACTACGTATTTTCCATTCTCTTCAAGTTCAAATGGGAAAGTAGCTATAATATCGCCATCTGCAGGTGCAATACCTACTTCAGCATTTATCGGCAAATCAATTAATGCTGTACTCGTTCTATATTCAAAGTCTTCAAGTGCCAGACTCGCATCAACGTACACATCAACCGTTGGTGATGGAGAGTTGTGAAATATTTGAACTTGGGCGGACTGTGAATATAGTATAGACAATACCGTCATTAACGTTATTCTTTTCATTTTACTTCCTTTTTTACTTTGTTGTTAGATAATTTTATCGCTCAATACGCTCAAATTATAGATCTCTTCACCTACATTGTTCAAATAGATTTTAAATTATTTCTATATTGACCAAAAATACAGTTGGTCTCGCTAGCCATTACCATACTCAATTGGCAATTCCTGGCGAAAGAAACTGAAATTTCACTTTTTACGACAAAGCTCAGGATACAAACATTTTGAATAGTTACGTATTTTTTCTTTAGTTTTACTTAATCTAAATAATAGTATAATTATGAAAAAAATTGATCACGTTGCCATAGTTGTAAATGACATTGAAGAGAGCATCACATATTATACGAACAATTACGATTGCAAAATAATTCACGCTGATAAAACGTGGGGCTTTTTACAATTTGCAAACATCAAACTCGCGTTAGTGCTTGAGGGAAAACATCCACCACATCTGGCTTTTGAAGTAGACTCTGTTGATGGAGTACGTCATCGCGATGGGAGCATCAGTAAATACATTCACGATCCAAGTGACAACGCCATTGAACTAATAGAGTACCCTAAATAAGCTTATTATGATAATAATCATTTAATCCAGCAGGCTGAGTTGTCATTTCCTGAAAATAGGTAAGTTAGCAAAATACCAGCATAATCAATCGCAATGACCATAGTATGGTTCTGATCCAATTTAGATGGATTAAAGAGGATATTATTCGCTGATTATAACCTGAACTCAGTTCCTGATGGATGTTAGAAAATATAAAAATTGTCAATCCCCATATTACAAGCAATAAAATAAAGGACAGAGTAAAAAGGTATTCATTTTCGTTATTGCCAAACAAAAGGATATATGCAGAAGTCAAAAATTCTGTTACCATGAGAGGTATTACGATGATGGATATTTTTTTCATATGAAATTTTTGAAAAGATTCGTAGCGATCTCGATCAACATAAATGAATGAGGGATAATGTAGAATCTGAATCAACCAAATCAAGCTTACCATCATTGAAGTAGAAATCAGATGAATCATAAAAAAATCAATTGTAGGTATATTCAACATTTTCGTAAAAAGCCCTTACAACAGTACAAGTTTTTCACGGTTGCATTAGGGGTCATCAAACATAATTCAAATATTAATGCAATTATCATTGTGCTATTGCTTTGATTTCAACAACTTCGTGTTTTTGACCATTTTCGATTTTGTTGATAATAAACTCGATTAAGCGATCTTCTCCAGTTGAAGGATTGTACTCTGATCGAAGATCATGACCAAATACCTTGGCGGTTAATTGCCAAAAGCCTGCACTAAGAACATTCCTAAAATCTTTAATGATCTCATAAGAAGTATTATTGGTTTCTCTATCAATAAGTTTTATCAAAATTCTACCCTGTTTTCTCGTGAGCTTTTTTATGGAAAATCCATAGCTACTGATTAAATCTTTCTCAATTTTGGAGAATACTTTTCTTTTTCTATGGTATTTTATGATTCCAGAATATTGTTCAAGGTCGATAATGATTGATTGGTATTCATCTAAAAGCCCAGAAACCTTTCTTGCAAAAGGAAGTACCTTTTTAATATTCCTTTCTAAAGAATTATAATATTTTCTTGACCTTTTTTTCTTTCCCATTACATTTATGAGATTCAATGGTATTGTTTCGCGTTTCATCAAGATTTTTTCCTTGATTTCAGCATATGGCACCTTAATTGTCTGGTATCCAATCAATGAAAAAGAGATTTGGTCGTTTTGTTTAAAAATATCAATACTACATAATCCTGAGCTATCTGTAGTAATTCCATTTTCTTGATTAAATACGTTAACATCAGCAAGAGGTCTACCAGTTTGAGAATCACATAGAATCACATTCCTACAAATAGCATTTGATATGATAGTAAGGAATATGAAATAGATCATATTAAATAAATGATTAGTTTATTAAACAAAAAACCCCACGATTGTGAGGTTAAAATGTTTAAGAAAACAAGATTCAACTTATTATTTAAAGATCAGTTAAATACTAATTTTTCTTAAATTTTTTATTGATTGGAAAAGCTAGCAGGAGTCCCACGAATGCTCCATAGACGGTAGTATTCAACGATGATGATGCAATAGAACATACTGAATCACACCCCATTGTAGATGCATAAACAAATCCAGCAGCAGCTCCAATTGTAGTTAATATTATTGTTAATTTCATATTCAAATATATTTACACCATCGTAAAACAATCAAATAGTTATTTATTCCAAAATAAGGCAGATTGTTTACGAAATCTCTTTTACATAAATATCTAATCTTCACTTTCAAGCGAAATGATTATTTCTCCGTAAAAGATTGACATTGGGTCTCCATTTTCTTTTATTGTTCTTGTGATTACAGAAGGTAATCTTGGGACTAAATCATTAAATATCGTCTTACCGTGGTAGGTAACTCTAACCTTTTTATCCATATCTAGCATAGTATCATTTAAACGAATCTTTAAATTATCAACTGTTGATTTTTGGATAATAATGTTTTGATCTTGGATACTAGCAATTATAAGTGAATACTGCTCTGGATTATCTACCCATAGCCAATAGAAACGATTATGGGTCACATCGTCCTGTTTCCATACTATCTTTTTAGGAAACGGATTACGGTTGTGAGTTGACATCCAAGTTATTCCAGATGAATCGAGTCCATCTACACGTGGTTTTGGAAGACCTTTTCTTTTGGCATGTGAAATGTGATGTCCCTTCCCTTCATATATTTTAACTTGATGGGAATAGCCACCTGGGTCATTCCTTCTTAATTCATTCAACCTTTTCTCCCAATCAATCGCTACCAAGTTACGTTTATATAATGAATCGTTCTCACCCATATGGATGGTAAAACCAATATTCCTTAGACCGATAGGTAATGTTTCATTTGGATGGCCAGCCATCATTGATGCTGCTGCAAAACGATCTGACATTCTAGGCGCTAGTTGAAATACACCATCACCCCCAGCTGAATATCCCATAAGATAAACTCTATTAGGATTCACGTTGTAAAGAATAAACATGTTTTGAATCAATCTATTGAAAAAAGCATCTATATGTTTTTGGTGCCACATATTCCACGTATTCGTTGGTGAACGAGGTGTCAATAAAATTCCCTGCTCTAACGTATATAAGTTCATATAACGTAGCCATTGATTTTCATTGTATGAGTCAGCAACACCACCTCCTCCGTGAAGTGAAAAATAGAGATCCCAACCATCCTTCGGTTTTTCACCAAAGAATTTTACATCAAATTTCATTTCTAAATCGTTTAACAAGATTGATGATCGTTCCATTTCTATTTCACGTTTTAAAATGTTTGTATTTTTAAAAATTGAAAAGGTTTCTTTAGATTTTTTATTTGCCTCCGACTTTGTCAATCCGATTGAATATAACTGATCATTCGCTTTTTGTGTTTTATAATTTTCTTCACAGGAGCATATTAAAATGATGATGATAAATAGATTTATTTTGATCATAAGCAAAATTTAAAATTTATCTCATTACGTTTATAGATTATTTGAGAACCAAGATTGTTTTGGAATGAAATGATTATTTTAACATTATCATTTTTTTGATATTATTTAATACATTATTATGAATGGAACAAAGATAGATACCTGCAGATACTTTCCGTCCCTGGTCATTG
>PBFM01000033.1 GCA_002718655.1 Fidelibacterota bacterium | reverse complement strand
CTTCAGCAGGGAATAGCGGAGAATATGGGGCTCACTATCCAGCAAGCTATGATAATGTGATATCAGTTTCTGGAACCCTAGAGGGGAGTAACTTTCACTGTGGTTTCAATTATCATGAGACAGTTGACATTACAGCACCGGGAGTGAATATTTGGACCACAATTCCATATTCTAATGATGGAGATGATAAATATCAGTCTGTATTGGGTACTTCTTTTTCAGCCCCATATGTTTCTGGCGCTTTTGCACTTCTAAAATCAGTTTTTCCAGAAACAGGTCATGACATGTTAGTACATAGAATTTTAAACACTGCAGGATATTATGACGACATGGAAGGAGAGTGCAATGGTCAAGGATTAGCAGGATTACTTGGCCATGGTCAACTTGATATTCATGGAGCATTATTAACTGAACCTATCGTTCAGCTAAATCCTTTAAGTGTATCAATAATGAACTCTACAGGGCTCATGACGCCAGGAGATACAAGCATGATATCCGTATCCATTAGTAACTCATCATTTAGTACTTCAATTGATAGCATATATTTGCATTTAACTAACGAAGATCCAAACATATCAATCATTGATGATCAATACATGTATGCGCCTTCTGTGGGATCAGATGAAACTTTTGAAGCCCTTTTTACGATTGCTGCAACTGAATATGTCTCTTTCGGTGAAAGTCCCTTTTTTATAAACATGCAAGCCCGTATTAATGGAAACTTTCCTGGTCTTCTTAATTTTGAAACACATCAAGAAATTGATACAATCTTTGTTCCAATTGGCTTTGTCCAAGATGGTTACCCAATCGAAGACGTGGCAGTTACATCTTCTCCAATGGTAATTGATCTGTATGGAAATTCCTTACCTCAGATTTTCTTTGCATCGGATAGCATAGTCCATGGAAAATGGATGTTTGGAATTGATGCATTAGGTTTTCCACTTAATGCTAATAGTAGAATTATTACCTCACTCAGTGGCGGCGATTTGGATAATGATGGAGATAGAGAATTGATATTTGGTACAGATGATGGACGATTGTGTGTTGTCAATAAAGATGGATCTGAATTCATTACGGTAGAAAACGAAAGATCTATTTTAGATTTTATTGTTCTTTACGACATGAACAATAATGAGTTTTTGGAAATGGTCTATGTTACAGAAAGTGACTCTATCTCATTTTTGAATATCATTGACCATAATGGTAATCATCTCCCCGGATTTCCAATGAATTTGTTGGAAACTTCCTATAATGCACCATCTGTTGGTGATCTTAATCAAGATGGTTATCCAGAGGTAATATTAGCATCAGATAATGGATTCCTAACCATCATAGATCATTTAGGTATGATAAAAGATGGATATCCAATGAACATAGGTTTTCCAATTGAATTTCCTGCAACAGTTGTTGACCTGGATGGTAATTTAGATCTTGAGATCATAGTTGGAGATTCAGTTGGTACTATTCACGTATTTAATGACGATTCATCGCCATTAGTGAATTTTGAAACTAACCGTAGCATTAGCAGTTCTTTAACAATCGCTGATTTGAACCAGAATGGATTTCCTGAAATTATATTTGTCACAGTAGATGATCATGTTTATGTCTGGGAGCCGTTCAATGACATAGTCTTGGATGGATGGCCAATAATTATAAGTGGTGACTCTAAAAGCGAGCCCATCGTCACTGACATAGATAATGATAATGAACTTGAAATTATTATTAGTGAGACCAATGGTGTAGTTCATTTAATAGATAAAGATGGTATCTCATTAAATAATTTCCCTTATTTATCCCAGGATACATATCATTTTTCACCAGCCCTTGGTGATCTTGATAATGATGGGGACAGTGAGATTATTATTGGATCGGATTCTAATTTAAGAGTACTAGACATTAATACTGTTTTAGGATCACAATACTCTTGGAACGCTTTTAGGTCAAATAACCATCGTAATGGATTTTATGATGCCCAACTTTCATTCATAATGAAAAATGATGATGTAAGTCCCAATTCCTATCATCTAAATGATAATTTTCCAAATCCTTTTAATCCTATTACTAGGATAACATTTAATATTCCTGTAGATGGTAAAGTTGCAGTTAATATTTATGATGTCAGGGGAAGGCATGTTAAGCAGATAATAAATGATCGATTAAGAAGCGGTTTGCATACTGTTAGCTGGAATGGAGAGGATGAAAATGGAATTTGCTCTTCCAGCGGTATATATTTTTACGAATTGGTAGCGGAAGAATATATTCGTAAAAAGAAAATGATTTTACTCAAATAATCCATCCTTTTCCAGCTTGTCAAGTTTAGGTTTAATCACGAAAAGGCAATATGGTTGGTATGGATTATCATTGTAATAATTATAGTGATAGTCTTCAGCATCTGTATAGTTATTTATCTCAATAATTTCGGTAACAATATCATCTTTCCAATATCCTGATTTATTGGCTAGAGTTTTAGATTTATTAGCTTCATCCTTTTGTTTCTGATCATGGTAAAAAATTACGGATCGGTACTGAGTCCCTACATCATTACCCTGACGGTTAAGTGTCGTTGGGTCATGGGCTTGCCAAAACACATTTAGAATTTGTTGATAGGTAATTTTTTTTACATCAAATTCAATTGCCGCAACTTCGGCATGTCCGGTTTTTCCAGTGCAAATTTCCTTGTAGGTTGGGTTTTGTACATAGCCACCAGCATATCCAGGTTTAACCGATATTACACCATCAATGCGCTGAAAAACTGCTTCTACGCACCAAAAACATCCTCCACCAAGGGTCGCCAATTCTGTTTGGGCTATACTCATGTTAGATGCTAGGATTAATATTGTTATGTATTGATGGCATTTATTCAAGGGCGAACATAAAAGTTTGATTTGTACCAACCCCCTTTTCCATATTTCATCAAGATGGTAGGGATTGAGACATTTGTTTTCTTGTAATACGGTGGTGGATTTATGGTTAGTTCATAGTTTCCAGGTTTATCGACTTGGAACGCATACTGACCGTTCTCATCAGATATTCTTCTCTTAAATGGATCGGTAAGGATGACCTCTGCTCCCATAACTGGCATTCCATTGCTAATATTTATGACCTTTCCATAAATTATTGATGGGTCTAAATAATTTTCACTAAGATATATTGGGTTACCAGATTTTTCAAAAATTGGCTCATTTAACAGGCTTTTCAATATGTAAGATAGATTCTCATATTTTCCTTCTTGAGGTACATAACATCTTGCTACATCATAGTGAAGATCGTTTATTTTCATTAATATAAAACCATCCCTTGGTTCAATTGCTTTTGCTGATGAAATGATAATTCGTTCAGCATTATTTTTGTCAATGAGATTATAAAATATATTTCCAACTATGAAAAAAGTTTCCGCCCTTTTTGTTATCGTACTTTTGGTTAGGTCAGGTATCCTTTGATTTTCGGGGACTGGTAGGATATAGGAGTTGACGGTCATGTTATTTTTTTTATCAAGGTGTTTAGGGTTAAGGCTAAACTTTTTTGTTTTATAATTATGCATTGAAAAACGTATTTTTGGTTTCCATAGATATCCAACGATGTTTTTCGTATAAAATCCATTTTCATCTGTTATGGTAGAGTGTTTTAATACACCATTTCCTGTAAAAATATCTACATCAACATCCATTAATGGTTCGGAACTAAGACTATCAAGAATAATACCAGAAATGGTATTGAGTTTGAATTCTATACCTTCTTTGGGTTGCGCATAACCTAATGTTATGCACATGGATAGTAATGTTATCAACGATTTCACGTTTAATAAATCTACAAATTATAATTTTTTATGTTTAATCTTTAAATGAATTTAAGAATAAAGTATGGTAAAGATTACAATATGAAATTAAATAGTTTGAAACGTACTGATTTTAATTTTTGGACAAAAATTAATACTAGGTGGAGGGACATGGATGCGTTGGGCCACATCAACCATACAACATATCTTTCTTATATGGAGTCTGCAAGGGTAGATCTTTATATGGATCTAGGTTATTCTGGTATTCGTAAGGAGATGGATGAGAGCACTATCTTAGCAAGCATGGAGGTTAGTTATCTTAAACAAGCATCGCATCCATCAACTCTTGATGTTGGACACAGAATATCGCGCGTAGGAAAAAAAAGTTTTGATACTTTAGCCGGTATTTTTTTCCATGGAAAAGATCAAATGATTTGTTCAGCAATTTTTCATCTTGTATCTTTTAATTATGGAACTAATCAAACAATCCTAGTGCCTGATATAATTAGGAAAAATTGTATCCCGTTTAATGATTACTATGCTACTAATTACAAAGACATGATGCAAAAGGATAGCACATGACAGTGGTCAAAGAGGACAAATCGGTTATCATCTTAAGAAATGCCATAGGAGATAAGAAAACTGCCATAGAAGAGTTTCAGAAAAATTGGAAGGGTGATTTTGATAAACTTCGGGATTTTTTTCAATCCTTCGAAATTGCTTCTTCAACAGAAGAAGATGTCATTAAACCGTATTTTAAAGATTGGTCAAACATTCAGGGATTTGGTGAAATATTGTTGAGACCATCTAATTATGTTGAGTGTGCAATTATTTTAAGAACATGTTATCTATTGAATATACACCTGACAATTTCGGCTGGTAGGACAAATTTAACAGGCAGTGCGACGCCAATGGGGGGTGTAATATTGTCAACAAATAATCTTACGAAACCTAGTGTTGAATTAGACATTGAAAATCAAGAAGCCACATGCCCTGTTGGAATTCCGTTAGAGGTATTTAGAGAGGAAATATTAAAACTCTCCAAAAATAATCTATACTATCCATCAGATCCTACTAGTAGAAATGATGCTTTTGTTGGCGGTACGATATCAACAAATGCCTCAGGATTTATTCCTGGTGAAAGAGGGGCGACTCGTTATTGGGTTAGAGAAGTAAGATTTTTATTTCCTAATGGAGACATGGTGGACATAAGACGGGGCCAATACATATCAAAAAATGGAGAATTCAAGTTATCATATGAGGGAAAATCCATAACGCTACCTGTTCCTACATATGAAAGACCCAAGATAAAAAATGCAAGCGGAATTTTTTCTGATGGAAATGGTGTCGTTGATTTGCTCGATCTTATCATTGGTAGTGAGGGGATATTGGGAATGGTAGTTTCTTGTAAGTTAGGTTTGGATTTATTATCTGAAGAGAATTTGGAATTATTCATATCGCTTAAGGATGAATCATCGGCCATAGATTTCCATGACTTTTTAACGAATCATTTTGATAAAGAATTTAAATCTATTACTGCAATGGAATATTTTGGCTATAATTCTCAAAAATACATGAGACATAAAGAGTTTTTATTTTCTAATGAAAACGACGTTGGTATTTATTTACAGATTCCAATGTATGATGATACAATTGAACAGAAAACTGATCAATGGTCTAGTTTGTTTCATGCATATGACCCCAGCATGGATCTGGATAATATTATTGTTTTAAATGACCCTAGTAATTGGAAAAGATTTTTCGAAGCACGTCATTCCATTCCAGATAACGCACTAACAAAGAGTAAAAGGTTAGGAGGAATCAGTATCATTACAGACACGATAGTACCTAAAGACAATTTTCGGTTATACTTAAAAAAGGTTCATGCTAAGCTTAATAAAGCAAAAATTGAATATCTGTTGTTTGGTCATCTTGGAGACTGTCATTTACATTTTCATTTAATTCCAAAAAAATCGCAGGAGGATAGTGCTCTGAAAATCTATGATTATTTAATTGACCTTTCAACCAAACTTGGTGGAGTTTATTCTGCGGAGCATGGCACTGGAAAGAGAAAAAGAAATGATTTCAAGAAATGCTACGGAAATGAAGCAGTTAAAATGGTGAAAAGATTAAAAGATGCAATTGACCCGCATAATTATTTAAATAATGGCAACCTTTTTTCATGAGACCTAAACCGATACTTTTTTCAATTATAGTATGCAAGGCCAAATATATTAATCAACGTCAAGTAATTTTTCGGAAAAATTGTTCTGTAGAAAAATTAGTCTATATTAACATTTAAAAGTAACTTTAGCATCTTATGATTAAATTTCTTTGGATTGCATTTTCCATCTTATTAGCGATGTCAAGCCTTCAGGGAGAGGTTATTGCCCGGTTAGTTAAATTTGAAGGACGGGTATTTTTCAAAAGATTAGGTATGGAGTCTTTTTCAGAAAGAGCCAAAGAAGGGACTGCTATTCGCAATGGTGATCAAATTGAGGTAAAAGATAATAGCTTTGCAGCAATAATATATATCGATGACAGATCAANTGTAAAAGTAAGAGAAAATACAAAATTTACTTTTATGGATACNCGCAATTCACGNACCATTGAAATAGCACATGGAACGTTACTCAACGAAATAAAAAAAGAAAAACGTAAAAAAGATTTTAGAATTCAAACACCAGTTTCTGTGGCAAGTGTAAAAGGGACCCAATTTGCAGCATTGGTAAGTCAAAATGGAACTGATCAATTTATTTGCAAGGAAGGGCTATTTGAAGTTCTAAACATGATAAGTGGTCAAACGGTCCAAGTAGCCGAAGGTCAAAAAGCCATTAGTAATTCACTTGGAAGCATTATGCAGGCACCTGCAACAATAGGTGAATATCCTGATGATCCTGAAGTGGAGGATACGATCGATAAAATTTTAGAAAAGGAAAGAAAAATTGAAGAATTAAAGGTTAAGGAAAAGCCGAGGTCAAACAATCCCCCAAAAAATTGCCTGAACCTGATAAAGAGAATATTAAAAAAGTTAATGAAGGGACTGATACGAACAATGAGAATGTAGAAGTAGAAAAGGTAAATGATAGCAATTCAAGTGATGGTGTTAATCTAGAGAATCAACAATCACAGTCAAAAATACAAGAGGCACCTAATGTTCCCAAATCACCTAAGAAGCCTTATTCATTAGGCCTTGGGATAGGTTCATCAACTATAGATGGGACTGTATATAACCAATTTGCCCTTAGACCAAAAATCAACATAGGACCAGTGGGCATCGGTTTCGATTTGGTTGTATATGTTGATAACGAAGGAAACATCAGAGATGAGGAATGGGACTTGGAAAATGATCCAAGTATGATTTTAGATAAAATTCTTTTCATTCGTTTTGGTGAAAAATCAGATCCTGGCTGGGTCAAATATGGTACGATGGAGTCAATAACCCTTGGATATGGTGGTTTGATGAACGGTTATTCAAACATGATGGAATTCCCATCTGTTAGACGGGTTGGTTTAAATACAGGTTTTAACTTTGGACCAATTGGTGGAGAATTGTTTCTTTCTAATTTAAAAGATCTCACAAGAGGTGGAACGATTGCTGGTATGAGGGCTTATTTCAAGGTTTCTGATAATTTTCCTTTGACAATCGGGGTAAACTACATAAGAGATGAAAATATGTTTTCAGGATTAAAAGATATTGATGGTGATTCCTATCCAGATATTTTTGATGATTTCCCTGAAGATAGTACATTATGGAATGATACAGATGGCGATGGTTGGCCAGACCCTGGCCATGGAGATGGAGTTTCAGATTCATTGATTGACATTGATGCAGATGGAGACAACATACTTGATGCTAATGAGGATATCTTTTCGATAAATCTAAAAGCTAAACCATTTAGTCTAAAAGATAATATTGCAAAAACCACTGCAATGGCATTTGACATAGGATATCCAATATTAAACTCAGGCATTTTTTCGTTAAAAATTTATAGCGAGTTTAACATCATTAATTTTCCTGGTTTTATTACTTCGGATTCCTCCTTCATAAGACCAGAAAGATCCGGAACTGGAATAACTATTCCAGGGCTCAGGTCAACAATATTTAAATATTTGGATATAGCATTAGAATATAGAATAATGAGTGGTTCCTATGTTCCTCAGTATTTCGACCAGGCTTACGATCTGAACCGAGTAGTTACCACTACAACCGAAGATAATAAGACAATCATAAAAACAAAAGACATGGTTGTATTTGATGCTTACAATGATAGCGCATCTTCTAGTGGATTATTTGGTTCTGCTGGTGTTTCAGTTTTGAACTTGCTCAACTTTAACGCATCCTATTCTAATATGAAATCCGATACAACAGAGTTAAAAAGCTTTTCAACTTATTTATCGCTAAACACTGAAAAAATACCAAAGATTAGCACAGCTGTTGCCTATTATAAGAGAAATAATGATGAAAATCCATTTGACTTTTCAAATCCTACTGAAAATACAATAATGGGCTACAGATTGGGTTATGAGTTAAGCGAGGGAGTCAACCTAATATGGGACTTTAGACAATTTTATCGTGATGATGGTAAAGGTGGTTTAGAAGAAATACAACAGACAAATATAGAGACAACCTTTGATTTTTAATGGTTAAAAACTTCATTAAACTCATTATTACATTCTTAACATGGAGTGTTTTATTTTCTCAGATAGATGTTATTATTTTAAGTAATAATGTAGGTACAGAAATTGATGAACATGAAAATAGATTCTATAGAATATTTCCAAAAGAACGAGGATTGAAAAATGCTCAAATAGTTAGTTTAGGACAGGATCAATACCGTATTACAATCGTAAAAATCTTAAAAGGAAAAGAAACCAAGGTTAGTAGATATGTAACGGGTAAGGAAATAAATAAATTAAGAACACATGTTGACGAGCAGCCTGTACTTACCAATGAGGCGCTTACCTTAATGTATGAGGGAATGGATTTTATTAGAGCTGAGAAAATCATTAATGAATTGCCTATTCCCCAGTATGTTATGCTTGAGCATTCTGATGGCGTTCAAGTTAATGGTACCCTCTTTAATGTTGATAAAAACGTTTTGCATATACAAATGGTTGATAAGATAACAAGAATTAAGTTAGAAAACTTAAATAGATTATCATACAGACCCTTTATAAATAATTATGAAGAATTAAGACCATATGTAATTTTCGGAACTGCAATTTTTGGATACGCTCTTGCAAGAATTTATAATGATCAAAGGCCGACTACATATAATGAATATGGAATACCAAGAAATGATCTAAAAACATATAGAGAAATATTTGGTACAATAATTGGTCTTATTTTTAGTAGCGAAGTGTTTGATGCCATCAGTACATTATTATCGCCTAAGGAGACTATTATTTTATCAGAAGCTGAATATGAAAGAGAATATATTAAATAAAACAGGGAGTTTTTATGTCAAAAGAACCTGAATCACAAGATAACGTTGCATCATCTGTGGATCCACAAAAACAATTTTTAATCGACCAATTTGGTAATCTGATGGAGCAGGTTGGGGATGGGTTTGGAGGCCCTTTGCAGCAGGAATTAATTAAACGTCTTGAGCAAACAATTGCAGACTTTCACGAAGAAGTAAATGAAATGTTAGAAAAATTGAAAGATAATTCCGAAAAGAGGCATGAGAAATTAAAAGAAATATGGAATAATCCTGAAGCAGCAACAGCGACTGCTTCATCCTCTGAAGAATCTGATGGTGCTACGGATAGTGTAGATGATGATGGTGGACTTAGTACTCAAGAAATGAGTGATTGGGAAAAGAAATTAGAGGCTGCAGATGCAAAAGTAGCTGCTCCAAGTGATGTACCAAAAGAAGAAGATGCAGGAAAGAAGAAAAAAGGATTCTTTGGCCGAAAGAAAAAGTAGGTCCAAATTTGAGGATGAGAATTCATCCTCTTTTATTAGCATGCGTCCTATTCCTATCATTTGGTAGAACTCAAGAGCATAAAAAAAATCTTTCAATATATGGCCAACTAAAAAAACGTGTATATAGTTTTTCAAAAATCGACTTTATAACATCCGAGGGCGAATTTAATGAGAGTATTTGCACGCTATTAATTCCTGATTTAAAAGAAGATAGCCCACCATTTGTAGCTATATATTATAAAAGAGATAACTCTGACTGGTTTACAGAATCTCTCTATAGGAAAAGATTGCGATTTAACTTTAAGGACGGAATCCTAAAACTAGATCAATCAAATTTTTGGGACTGGTTTGAGATAAACGAAATTAAAATTGTAGTTATATATTGAATCTTATTAATAGCATAAAAAGTCCATTACAATCATGACCTTGCCTAAATTGTTTTATTGATGAAGAATATCAATAATATTGTGTTTAAATTATATGGAAAATTTAGAAAATATATCGAAATTTGACCGTGCTAGATGGGGAATTAGCGGTGCCCTGTAACCTGCAATCCGCTGTAGCAGGGTTGATGCTGATATTAGATTATCACCAATGATTTTGAGAGAATAGAATGGTGATGAGGTTCTGGACTACAGCAATGAATGATGGATTAACCCCGTCAGGCCTGGAAAGGAGCAGCGGTATGTCTTTTTTATTTGTGTGTTGTTAGACCCCAGAGCTGAGCTATTTTGGTTCTTGGAATAAATTATTACAGGAATTTTCAAGTATTAGTGCACGGTCAAAAAAAATTATGAAGTATCAAGTATTATCACTTAAATGGAGACCAAAATCGTTTGATAATGTTGTAGGGCAAGACCATATTGTTCAAACTCTCGTAAATGCATTTTCCTTAAACAGAATTGCGCAATCATATCTATTTACTGGTCCAAGAGGAGTAGGGAAGACTACCACGGCAAGAATCATGGCAATGGCCTTGAATGCGGAAAATGGACCAAGTGCCGATTTTGATTCATCCTCAGAAACTTCAAGAGAGATTTCAGGAGGTAGATCGCTAGATGTTCTTGAAATAGATGGTGCCTCAAATAGAGGTATAGATGAAATAAGAGGATTGAGAGAACAGATTAAATTCTCTCCCATGAATGGTGCCTATAAGGTTATTATAATCGATGAGGTCCATATGTTGACGAATCAAGCCTTTAATGCATTGCTGACCACTCTAGAGGAACCTCCAGCACACGCAGTTTTTATTTTTGCAACCACAGATATACATAAAATACCTGCTACAATCATTTCTCGCTGTCAGCGATATGATTTTAATAGAATCTCCATCAATATAATTTCAAGTCGTTTAAAATATATTCTTGAATCAGAGCAAATTGAATCTGATTCTGAATCAATTTACATGATAGCTAATAAAGCAGATGGCAGTATGCGTGATGCGCTATCAATTCTGGACCAAATAATTGCGTATTGTGGCGATAAAATTGAAAATACGAAAGTGTCTAATGTTTTAGGGATAATTGATGTGGAATTATACTTTGAGTTTTTTAACGCAATACATGAAAAACATTATGATGATCTCATTAATGTATTATCAAGTTTTTTTATCTCAGGAGTTCCTGCAAGTGAGTTAATAAATGGTTTACAAAACCATCTCAGGAATTTAATTTATGCTGGAGTTGATGAAAATCTACTTCACCAGATTAATGATGAACAAAAACTAAGATTTAAATCTGAAAAAAGTAAATGGGATAAAAGAGATCTTTTTCGCATGAACCAAGTTTTCATTGATGTCTCATCTGTAATTCGAAGTTCCGACGACCCATATTTATTACTTGAGATGACATGTTTAAAATTACTTGAAATGGATAAAACCGTTTTCATAGAAGAATTATTATCAGAAAGTAAAGAATTTAAACCAAACGCTTTAGTTACTGAGGACAGAAAAAAACAATCAGAATTAAAAAATAATATTGAGGTTGTAAATAAATTTGAAGGTACAAAAGAAAATAAAAAAGTTGAGATTTTGGATGATGAAGATGATAGAATTTCAAATAATAGCAATGAAGGTCAAACTGGGAATTCAACAAAGAACATCAAGAATAATAATATAGATTATATAAAAAATATTTGGCCAGAAATACTTTCAAATGTACACGAATTAAAGCCAACAGTTGGCGGAGTTTTAGAAAATTTCTTTCCAGATTCCATACAAGAAAATAAAATTATTTTAAAATCAGATAATCCAAAAGTTTTCAATCGTGAGCTTATGTATAAAGGGATGCCGACTATCGAAGGCGAATTATCAAAAAAGTTTGGGGTCAATTTAAAAATTGAAATTGAAGTTGAAAATAAAGTTACAAATCATAAAAGTGAGAATGCTATTAATCCAAAGATAGAAGAAAATAATGAAAAAGTTTTCAATAAGGTTGTAGATCTATTTGATGGTGAGATAGTACAATAGGAGAAAAAATGTTTAAAGGGAATATGTCCAAGTTGCTTAAGCAAGCTCAAGAAATGCAGGAAAAACTAGAAAAAGCACAAAGTCAATTATCTGAACTTGTTATTGAAGGCGAAGCTGGTGGAGGTATGGTATCAGTTAAGGTCAATGGTAAGCAAGAAGTGTTGGAATTGTCCATAGAGCCTGAAGCTCTATCTGAGGATAAGGAAATGTTGGAAGATTTGATAATATCAGCATTGAATAAAGCTCTTTCAAAATCCCAATTGGATTCTCAAGAAAAGATGAACTCAATCACTGGTGGCATGATGGGCGACATAAAACTTCCTGGAATGTAAATGCAGTCATTCCCTCAAAGTGTAGATAGATTGATAAATGAATTTTCAAGACTGCCTGGTATCGGGAGAAAAACTGCCCAGAGACTTACATTTCATTTATTAAACAATAATCAGGCGCTATCTCTTCATTTATCCAATGCGCTGAAGAATATGGTTGACCGTATTAAACACTGTTCAATTTGTCATGGTGTGAGCGAAGAAGATATATGTAAGATATGCATGGATGAAAGAAGAGATGAAGATTTAATATGTGTTGTGGAAAATGCTTTTGATATTTTTGTTTTTGAAAGCATAAATAGTTTTAGTGGAAGATACCATGTTCTAGGTGGCGTATTGTCCCCAATAGATGGAACTGGACCTGATGATCTAAATATTGGAACGCTTTCAAAAAGACTGCATAATGGAATGGAAGTAATAATTGCAACTAATCCAAGTGTAGAAGGTGAAACCACAGCGCTTTATTTATCAAAAATTCTATCTGAAAGAGATATTAAGGTTTCTAAACTTGCACTTGGCATACCTGTAGGTGGAGACCTTGAATATGTAGATGTAGCAACATTAACCAGGGCAATGGAGGGTAGAATATCCGTATAAATATTCCAAATATTCTTACCATAGTGAGGATATTATTAACACCAGTGTTCATTCTTTCCCTCTTTTGGGAAAATCAGTTAGGCCATCCCATTGCTCTATTTATTTTCATTCTAGCTTGCGCTACAGATACTTATGATGGCTATTATGCAAGAAAATATAATGAGATCACTCCAGAAGGAAAATTTTTAGATCCATTAGCTGATAAAATCCTCGTTTCATCCGCATTTATTTCGTTTGCATATCTAGGAATTATTGAATTTTGGATGGTAGGACTAATTATATTCCGAGACCTTTTCATCACTGGATTAAGAATGGTCATAGAACAGAAAGGATTGTCAATGGTAACATCTATGATAGCCAAAACAAAAACTACTATTCAATATCTGGTAATTATGTTCACATTAACCATATTAGGGCTTAAAAGTCTTCCTTTTTTTTGGGTTTCTGATGTTATGATATTCATGGGTGAATATGATATTTTATATTATTTAACATTGTTCATTACCATATTTACTGTCTATACTGGTTTTAGCTATTTATTCGAAAATAAAACTACAATAGTAGAATACATGAATGAGGGGTAACCTGCATTTTAAAATCGCTGAAATTCTTGGTACAGTTTTCTATACTGGTAGGCTACCTTTCGCCCCTGGGACCTGGGGTAGTGTTTTTGCATTACTAACATGGTATTATATTAAGCCAAAAATAATCGATCCACTATTTTTATTAATAACTGGCGGTTTATTCTTCTTGGGGATTGCAGTTACTGAAACCTACTTAAAGTACTCAGATGAAAAAGACCCAAAAGAAATTGTAATTGATGAATGGGTTGGGATGTGGGTTGCATTATATCTTGTTCCTCACAGTCTTTTGTGGGGACTAACCTCATTTCTTTTTTTTCGTATTTTCGATATTTTTAAACCAGGTCCCATCCAATCAATGGATGAAATGGAAGGGCCTTTAGGAGTTATGCTTGATGATGCGGTTGCTGGAATTATTACATGTTTACTGATACAAAGTTTGGTTTTATTTAATAGATGAAGGTTTTTTTAATTTCCATTGGTAACGAGCTTTTAACCGGTAAAACCATAAATACTAATGCTTCATGGTTAGGGAAAAAGCTTACGATATTAGGATGTACAGTTGAAAATCAAATTACGATTCCAGATAGTGACACAGCCATATCAAATTCAATAGACTATTTTATGAATACAGATTGTTCATGTGTTATCATAACCGGAGGTCTTGGTCCTACTGTAGATGACATAACTCGTAAGGCGTTATTTGATTATTTTGGTACGTCTTATTACTTTGATGAAGAATATTGGAATATTTTGGAGGATAGATTCAAAAAAAGGGATTTGAAAATACCAGTTTCGAATAGGAATCAAGCGTTAGTTCCAGATAATGGCTATGTTATTCATAATCCTGTAGGTACAGCTAGGGGATTAAAGTTTAAAAAAAATGATAAATTTATATTTTCTTTACCTGGTGTTCCTATTGAAATGAAAAGTATGTTTGAATCTGAGATCAAACCTTGGGTCTCAAATCAAGTTGAACCATTTTTTACTAGCACGATAAGAACTACTGGTATACAAGAATCTGTAATCATAGAAAAAATTGATATGGTTTTGAAAAAAGAAAATGATTACACTATAGGATATTATCCATCAATTGATGGTGTGGATATTAAAATAACCGGGAAGATTGAAAATAACATAGAGAAACTATGCAATAATATTACTTCCAAGTTAGGTGATAATGTCTACTGTACGGATGAAAGATTTATTGAAGAGGTGGTGGTTGATAAAGCCATAAAAAATAAAATTACAATCTCATTAGCAGAATCATGCACTGGTGGATTAATTGGTCATAGGATTACAGAGGTTTCAGGCAGTTCAAAAATTTTTAAAGGTGGAATGATTGTGTATTCTAATAATGCGAAAATAAATAACTTAGGGATAAGCCGTGAATGTATAAAAGAAAATGGGGCGGTTAGTGAAGAAACGGCATTAGAAATGTCAAAGAATATTAGGTCAATTTTTTCTACAGACATTGGGATTTCTGTTACAGGTATTGCCGGTCCGACTGGTAATACTGCAAAAAAACCTGTGGGCCTAATTTTTGTTGGCTTATCAACAGAAGATTTTAATCGAACTCGTAAATTCCAATTCCACTCTAGTAGAAGTAACAATAAAAGAAAAACTTCTCAAGTAGTGCTTGAATGGCTTAGGATGGAGCTCAATGATGTCAAATAATTTAATACGTACCTTTTTAGCGATTTCTTTACCAAAGGAAGTAGCTACAAAAAAGAATATGTTTTATTCAACTCTTGAAGATTCTTCATCTAATGTTCATTGGGTAAAAAATGAGCACCTGCATTTGACCTTAAAGTTTCTCGGACATACTCCTGAATCAGCTATTCCAGACATCAAAAAAGAAATTGCTTCAGTTACTTCCATTTTGAAACCATTTAATATTATGATTAATAATACTGGATGCTTTCCAATCCCTCAAAGACCTAGAGTATTATGGATGGGAGTAGATGGAAAAATCAAGCCATTAGTTGAATTGCACGATATGATTCAAAATAAATTGAATCAACTTGGATTCCCTACGTCAGAAAAGGAATATTTCCCTCACATAACTGTTGCAAGAATCAATTACCCACAAAAACATACACCAGATGTTTCATTATTCTTGAATTCATCATACGATCCCATTGATTTACCCGTAGATCGTGTGCAATTTTTTAGTAGTAAATTAATTCCATCAGGAATCGTTTATTCATTATTGGAATCATTCCCGTTAGGAGAAAAATTTTAAGGAGTCTATATGTCAACTGAAACGAAAAAAGCTAAAGCTCTAGAGCTTGCCATTACCCAAATAGATCGTCAATTTGGTAAAGGTTCCATAATGCGTCTTGGAGAAGAGCATACTCCAACGATGGAAAATTGTATTTCCACTGGTTGTTTATCACTTGATGTTGCTCTTGGTGTTGGTGGCGTTCCAAAAGGAAGAATTATTGAGATATATGGACCGGAGTCTTCAGGGAAAACCACCTTAGCTCTGCATATCGTAGCTGAAGCTCAAAAAGCTGGAGGGGTCGCAGCTTATATTGATGCTGAACACGCAGTTGACCCTGATTATTCAAAAACTTTAGGAGTTAATACACAAGACCTGCTTATTTCACAACCTGACACTGGTGAACAGGCATTAGAAATTTGTGAGACTCTTGTCAGAAGTGGGGCTTTAGATGTTATCGTCATTGATTCTGTCGCAGCATTAGTACCAAGGGCAGAATTAGAGGGTGATATGGGTGATTCTCATGTTGGGCTACAGGCTAGACTTATGTCACAGGCATTAAGAAAATTAACAGGAACTGTAAGTAGGTCAAATACTACCGTTATTTTCATTAACCAAATTAGAGAAAAAATTGGGGTTATGTTTGGTAATCCTGAAACTACTCCAGGTGGAAGAGCGTTAAAATTTTATTCTTCAATAAGGATGGAGATAAGGAGAATAACTAGTTTAAAAGATGGTGGAGAAATGGTTGGAAGTAGAGTAAGAGTGAAAGTGGTTAAAAATAAAGTTGCACCACCATTTAAACAAACAGAGTTTGATATAATGTATGGTAAAGGAATATCATATGAGGGAGACATACTTGACCTCGCAGTATCAGGAGATATTGTTGAAAAAACTGGCGCCTGGTTTTCATTCGACGATGTAAAAATCGGACAAGGTAGAGAAAATTCTAAAAACTTTTTAAAAGAGAATAATGATATTTTATTAACTATCGTAAACAAAGTACGAGCTTTCATGGGATTAAATGAGGAGAACGTAAATCCGTAATTATAGAATTCAGTCTTGTAACATTTTTGATAAAAAGAAAAATAAATATAAAATTATTACTGACTGTGGTATGGTCTTCACATTATCTAGCGAAATTATCCTAGAAAATAATATAGGCTTTGGTAAAACTATATCAAGAACTAGGTTGAATTCTCTTTTAAAAAAACAAAAGGAAATTGAGATAAAAAGTAAAATTTTTCATTTGCTTGCCTACAGGGAAAGAAGTAGGAAAGAGCTTGAAGTCTTTCTTGTCTCAAAAGGGTATGATATTGAAAATATTAATAAATGTTTAGATGCTCTAGAAACAAAAGGATATATTGATGATGAAAGGTTTTCTAGAACCTTTGCAACTAATTTAATAAAACAAAAATTTCTAGGAAAATCTGCAGTTTTCAGCAAGTTTAGAAAACATTGCATATCTTCTGATATAATGGATTCAGTAATCAATAATCTTTATTTAAAATACCCAGCTGATACTTTAATTAAACAATTGATAGAGAAAAAATGTAGAAAAATTGAAAAACCCATACAAAGAAAAGATAAAATAAAATTAGGTAATTTCTTAAAACGTAAGGGACATTCTTGGGAAGATATATACCCAATTATTGATAATCTAAGCTGATATTCCAAAAGTTTTTGTTTGCTAATTGATTGGATTAAAAGCTGATAAGATTTTATTTATAAAGTTTAATTCTCTAAAAATGAACAATTACTTCATAAGAATAATATATAATTTATAAAATTAAGTAAATCCTTATATTTATGAATATAAATATAGTTTAATAAAGCATAAATTTAATTTAAATAAAAAAAAATTGGGGCAGCGCTCATCAAGACCTCGGACATAATGAACGACTACCCCTTCCACATACCAAAGGTACCAAACCAGCACCTTCAACAGTTAAAGTATTGGTTTATTTGTTACAAGTCAAGAGAAATTTGATGGCTTACTTCATAAAAATTTCTGTACCGGTGGAGGGGCTCGAACCCCCACTCTCTTGCAAGAAATGGATTTTGAATCCATCGCGTCTACCAATTCCGCCACACCGGCAATATTTTAAATACAAAATTATCTAATTATAATATATATTAAAATATTAAATGCAAAATATATTGGATTCCAGTGCAACATATATTGGCTTTTCTTTTTTTAGATAAATTAAATATTATTTTATTTAATGTTCATTAAATTAGCTTATGCAAAAATTACTACTGCCCTTATTATTACTGGGTTTTTTATTTGGACAAGAGATTGATGAGGTTGAGGTTCTCTTAAACGATAAAAGAATAATATCCAAACCATCAGATATAATTAAAAAACAAGATTTATGGTATATTACCAATAGTAATGAATTATTTACTGGTAGAATAGAATTTTTTCAAGCAACTCTAAATGATTATATTGCTGCTCCGCAATGGCAAAAAAATCCTGAAGAAAAAGTAGCTGAATGCACCATTATCAATGGATTGAAAAGTGGATTTTTTTCACAATTTTATAGTAGTGAGTTAATGTTGTCTGGCATTACGGGTTTATA
>PBFM01000032.1 GCA_002718655.1 Fidelibacterota bacterium | reverse complement strand
ATCGTTCAAAGAAGAATTTTTAATTTTGAGAATAGGATTGTTCCTATGAAACTTGAACTACATCCTGCATATCCTAATCCATTCAACCCAACAACAACATTACGTTTCGATATACCAATAACAGATAAAGTAAAAAGTTCCTCCTTAGATATATATGATGTTAGAGGGAGGTTAGTTGAATCATTGGCAAGCGGTACTAGACTCCCTGGTAATTACAAAGTAAGCTGGAATGCAGATCATTTTTCATCAGGTGTATATTTTGTTAGATTAATTCATGGAGAGGATTTGAAAACGACAAAAGTTATTCTATTAAAATAAATCTTAAATATTATAAAACATAAAAACATTAATCAAAAAAAAAACTTAATAAAATGAAAAAATTATTGACTACAGAGCAAATCCGAGAACAATATGACCCTGATTCTATATTAAAAGATATTGAGAAATTCTATGAAATGAATCTAGAAAAGTTGATTTCTTGTCTTAAAAATGAAAAGAGTCCTCTCCTCAATTATTCTATCAATAATCAGATTTCATTTTTGGAATCAAGAAAAAAAGATGATGTAATCATTAATAAAGTAGCTTCATTATTAAAAGATACAATTTATTTTATGATGTTATCTAAAAAAGAGAGAACAAATACCACGCAAAGAATGCGGAGGTATTATTCCACTATGTTGAAGCATCAATCTGAAAGAATCAATATGTTTTTAGATGACCCTGAAATAGGAGCGCCAAGGCACTCAATAGATTCTAATTCAAAACATAAGGCAATGTCTCAGGTACGTAATATCTTAAGTATAATTCAAAAATCATTAAACTATGAAAAGAAATGTAGAGTGAGCCTTGCTAGATCAGGCTATTTGACAGGTTTGCAAATTTCCATGGGAAAATTTTTTTTCTATCTTAATAAGATAGGTATGAGTCAAAAAGATCAAATATCATTGGTGCAAAATCTCTTTGATGATTTTGATGTTGACTGGGATGAAGGTGACAGAGAGAATATAAAACTTTCTCTTCAAAAACCTGCGCTAGAATATTTCAAGAAGAATCAAAGCGATCTACAGCAATTATCAGGAGAATTGTTTTCCAGTTCAATAAATGATGCTTTACTATCAAACCTTATTGATCATGTATTATTATTAAATAGAAGAGTAAGAAGATTTTAAAATCTATGACATATCCATCTATTATTGATCCTTTATCGTTCTACTGGTGGACTGGAAATATTCTATCATTGCTCATAGCTATTATCATAATCTTTCTTGGGACAAAAATACCGCCAGACAAAAGACGAATATTAATGATTTTTATAGGCTTTACATTAATAGCGGCTGAGATTACTCAACAGATTTATTTAATGAGGCTGGATATATGGAGTTTAAAAACTTCATTACCAATTCATTTGTGCGGCCTTTCTGGTTTACTTGCAGGAATGATGATGTTGAAACCAAACCAAGATGGATTTGAATTTTTAGCATTAATTGGGACACCAGGGGCTATTCATGGCCTATTGACTCCTCAATTAAATCATGGAGAAATGACTCTATTAATAATCAAGTATTACATAAGTCATGCTGGTATAATAATGGTACCATTGTTCATTGCAATTGTTTTAGGATATCGAATTAGAAAAAATGCTTGGTTTAGGATAGCATTAGCTTGTCAAGTTTTAATTCTTTTCATTGGGGCTACAAATTATCTAATTAATTCAAATTATATGTATCTCAGTTATAGACCGATTGTCAATAATCCAATTGTAGTTGGACCGTGGCCTTGGTACATATTAGGTTTCCAATTTGCTGGTTTAATTCACATACTGTTTTTTCAATATGCATACAGAAAAATGAGACCACTCCCATTTTGACCTAGATTAATTCAGTAAAATTAAAATGCAAATTATAAATGATAAATAATGGATGATATGAATAAAGAATTTCTACTTGATGAAAATATAACATTCCTAAATCATGGTTCTTTTGGGTCATGTCCTAAACCAATATTCAGGGAATATCAGGAATGGCAAAAAAAGCTAGAGAAACAACCCGTACAATTTTTAACAAAAGATCTTTATAGTTCATTGAGAGATTCAAGGGTGGCACTTAGTGATTTTATTGGTTGTAATAATGAAGACTTATTATTTTTTGAAAACCCAACAACTGCTATATCTAATGTAATGTATAGCTTAGATCTTGATCATCATGATGAAGTACTCATGACAAATCATGAATATGGTGCACTAGTAAGAGCATGGAATAAATGGAACAAAAAAAACACTTTTTTTATTAAAAAGCAATCCATTGAACTACCAATTAAATCAGAAGAGCAATTTTTGGAAAATTTTTGGGAAGGGGTCAATGAAAAAACAAGAGTAATTTTTATTTCACATATTACAAGTCCAACGGCTATTATTTTCCCAATTAAAAAGATAATTAAAAGAGCAAAAGAAAATGGTATTTTGACTATTGTTGATGGTGCTCATGTGCCTGGTCACATAAGTCTCAATATTAGTGAGCTTGATTGTGATTTTTATACTGGTGCATTACATAAATGGTTGTGTGCGCCAAAAGGTAGTTCATTTCTTTACGTTAAGAAAGATCATCAAAATTGGTTAAAACCCATAATTTACAGTTGGGGAAAATATGGAGATGATCCTGGGCCTACAGAATTTCTTCAAGATTTTCAATGGCAAGGTACCAGAGACCTATCATCATTTCTAACAATCCCAACTTCTATTAAATTCTACAATAATCAAATCAAACCTTACCAAGATAAATGTAAAAAAATGTGTCTTGATACTTACAAAAGGCTTATGTCAATTTTGAACACAATGCCGATAACAAAAGGAGAGAAATGGATTGGGCAGATGATTTCTCACCCACTTCCTAAAGATATACCAAGTAATTTAAAAGAAATATTGTGGAACGAGCACAAAATAGAGATTCCCATATTCAACTGGGAAGGCTTGGACTTGATTAGGTGCTCTTTTCAGGTATATAATAAAGATGAAGACATTGATTCTTTAATAAAAGCATTAGAATCTATTTGATAAATTCGAACTATAATTGATATGAGATATTTAATAATACTGCAAATCCTTATTTCAATGCTACAAGCTCAGCGTATTCAATTATTTACAAAAACGGATGATATTTTTACTTCTTCGAACCATTTTACCTTAAAAAATAGAAAGGTGGTTTTCTGGGAAGATGATATTGTATTAATGACAGTACCCATAAAAAATCTAGTTGAAGTACGCTATTCTGAAAAATCATACTCCTACATTGGTACTCCTTGTACATTTGTTGGTAGTTTATTGCTTGCTGCCACAGCTGGGCTTGGTATTGCTGGCCATTTAGATCAATCATACGTTTCAGATGAAGAGTTGTTGATTGGAGTTGGTGGCGGTGCTAGTCTTTATCTATTGGGGAGATTACTTAAATTGATTGGGGCAAGATTTGGTAGTGACATAGTATATGAAGATTTTGACCATTTGGATAGATCGACAAAAAACTTAATTCTCGAATCAATAAGCCTTGATATGCAAAAAAAAGAAAAGCAAAGTGAATTCATGTATGGGCCTGAGGGTAAAAAACGAGGACTTAAATTATCTTGGGAAGGTAAAAAGCCTTGGAAAAAAAAATATAAACCAAAAAGAAAGATTATTCGTTTTTCTTTTTTTTAGTATCAAGAAATGCAGTGTCTAATAACTGCACTTAAGGCAGAATCTGACCCTCTTATTCAACATTTAGGGTTACAAAGGGATAGATCATTTCCTTTTCCCTTTTTTAGAAATGATGATATATGTTTAATTGCTACTGGTGTTGGAAAAAAGAATATAAATAACCGTATAAGTTTCATCGTCGATATTTTTAATAAAAAAGACATNAGTTTTATCAATATAGGAATCGCAGGNGGTAACANATCTTATTCAAAAATTGGTGATATTTTTCTTATAAATAAAATAATAGATCAAGAGACTAGTAGAGTATTTTATCCTGATATTATTTTTAAAAATGATTTAAATGAAGCTTCAATTACAACTGTACTAAATGTAGTTACAGATGGAAATATGAAGTTTGATTCATTAGTGGATATGGAATCCTCGGAGATTTTTAGAGTTTGTTCAAAATATGTTTCATTGCATAAAATAATAATTCTAAAGATTGTTTCAGATCATATGGATTTGAAAGCAGACCAATTAAATTATAAAGAAATATTTCGTATGATTAAAAAGAAGGCTCAAGTTGTAGATTATATTTTGGATTGTTGCATCATGATTGAAAAAATAAATCAAAATATTTTGTCAGATTCAGATCTTAATTGGATAAAAAAAACAAATTTGATTTTAACAGATTCACAGAAAAATGAATTAAAGAAAAAAGTAATATATTATAGAATTAGAAACCCCAAACATCCGCTGCCTGATATTGTGATACCCCATAAGATAAGTAAAAAAGAGCAAAAAACCATTTTAAAGAATATTTATGAAATACTTACTTCCTAATTTTTCTCATATTTATATTGAAAAAGATGTAAAGGACATGCCTTTAACTAGAATTGCATTAAGAAGGTTTTGGAAGGCAAAAATTGTTTGGATTGATCATTATAAGGATATTTTTAATCGGTTAGGTCAAGATTTTCAATTGCAAAAGTCATCAATGAAAATCATACTTGCCAAGAAAAGAGAACCTTTTCTCTATGGTGCTTCTGAAATGATTCAAGATTATGATAATCCAAATACATTTTATAATACTCCCGTTATCAATTGTTTGTACAATTGTGATTATTGTTATTTACAGGGAATGTATGATTCAGGTAATATGGTAATCTTTGTGAATGAAAATGATTTTTTTGATGCGATAGAAAAGAAAATTCTAAATTTAGAAGATTCCTCTAAGCCTATGATTTTATCTGTATCTTATAATACAGATCTTTTGGCGCTT
Organism: Fidelibacterota bacterium; assembly: GCA_002718655.1. Lineage (GTDB taxonomy): Bacteria > Fidelibacterota > Marinisomatia > Marinisomatales > UBA1611 > NZWG01. Next base: position 11,796 of record PBFM01000032.1, on the reverse strand, counting down.
GAAAATATTCTACCTCTAGTTCGTAGATGGATACATTTTGCTTGTAAAAAAAATGGAAAACTGATAATTGAGGTGCGAACTAAGAGTGGCCTCTTCTCATCAATAGATGATATTGAACCAAATGATAATGTTATTTTATCATGGACGCTATCACCTCAAATAATTTGCGATAAATATGAATCATCTGCTCCACCATTAAAAAGTAGATTGGAGGCAATAAAAAATGCAATTGATAAAGGGTGGTGTGTAAGAATATGTTTTGATCCAATATTATTAATTGACGATTGGTATGAGATATATTGCGAATTTTTCGATTCAATATTTATGGAGATAGATTCAAAAAAAATAAAAGATTTCACCATGGGTGTATTTAGAATGAATAAAGATTATTTTAAAAAAATAAAAAGGCGTGAACCTCGTTCCGAAATATTTTATGCAGACTATCAAGTTGATAATAATTATATATCAATTGATAAAGATAAAAGAGAAGATGCATTGTCTAGGCTAAAAATCAAATTAGAAAAAAAAATTCAAAATAAGAAAATTCTAATTTGGAAGTAAGTGTACAATAATTTGTAAATTTTTTATATGCTAATTAAACCTAATGTCAATTAAACTGATTACTTTTATTATCGCCATCGTATTCATTGTTGGTTCACTAATCTTGGCCTTGTTATATAGGATGAATGAGCGGGATGATTAAAAAATCAATTATTCTTGCATACTCTTTTGTTTTCCTTTTTGGGCAGGGTGATTTTAACCTCCAGGATGTAAATCCCAGTTCAGAGACATATGGACAACTCATTGGACCGAGTGATTACATTGATGAAATACTGATTATATTCTTTGGTCACGAGTACTGAGGAGCTTGCAGAAGCAGGTTTGGTTTCTTGAATATGATTTATAACGATCTTCTTTCAATGGGTGTAGAGGACGTTAAAATAATTGGTGTAGGTAAAGATGCATATGCAGAGGATCTTCCAGGGATGATAAATGGTCGAATTTTACCTTGGGTGCAAGATAGTGAAGATGATGATTATCCGGTATGGTCGGAGTATGGTGCTGTTCAAAGAAGCACCTATTTTTTAGGAAGAGATGGAGCATTTATCCATCAATTTAACATAACAACATTAGATCCTGATAATCCTAATGATTACAATTATCTCATCAATTTAATTCTTGATTACAGATCGGATAATGGACCAAATGTCATAAGAGTACCAGAGGAGCAAAGTTCCATACAATCTGCTATTGATATTGCCTCTGATGGAGATATAGTTTTAGTTAATCCTGGCGAATATGAAGGACAAATAAATTTTGGAAGCAAGAATATTACTCTTGCAACATTGCTTTACACAGGATTTGGTAATGAAATTCAAGAAACTATTTTAAATGGGAATGGTCAAGGGTCTGTTGTGACCATAAATGGTGGGCAAGACCAATCAACGATTTTATTGGGTTTTGAAATAAAAAATGGGTATGCTGAAATAAGTGGAGGAGGAATTTTAATTGAAAATTCAAGTCCTACAATTGATCGTAATTTAATTCATCATAACCAGTCTGGTTCTTGTGGTGGTTCTGGTGCGGGTATTGCCATCCTTGGTAATTCTTATCCCTATGTTTTTGGTAATACAATTCATAATAACGTTGTTTCAGGTGAATGTGATTGTGAATGCTATTTTGGTGGTGGAATATATGTAGATGCTAATGCTTGGCCAATTGTAGGCGGGTCAATGACACTTGGAAATGTTTTTTATGATAATACTGCAGATCTTGGGACCTCATTATACAGGGAAAATGAAGGTGATACTACAAATTGGACACCTATTTATGCCCATCATAATTATTTTGAGACTTGTCCTCCTGACCTTCAATCGGTATATCCTTTCAATGGATGGGATATTACACACTGTCATTTAATTGATGTTATTGAGATTGATAGACAAATTTTAAATGATGGATTTAAAATCCATCAAAACTATCCAAATCCATTTAATGCTACAACAACAATAAATTTTGACATAAATACGTCTGCTGAAATTGAACTTCTGATTTATGATATAAAAGGAGTAATTCTTTTTTCAAAGAAAATGCGATTTTTTTCAGGACATAATAAAATTCAATGGAATGCAATGGGGAATCCTAGTGGGGTATACTTCATAAGAATAAAAAAGGGTCCCTATGTAAAAACGCAAAAGGCAATTTTTGTTAAATAAATTTAAACTTATATTTTTTCTCTCTCTGTTGTTTGGTGCAGTTGTAAATCTTAAACCATCAGAGGCTAAATTTTTTGATTTTTTAGGTATAAAATTTAGAATTGTTAAAAATGGAGATTCACCAAATCGTTATATATGGATACATGGTGATGAAAAAACAGCTAGAATGGCATTAGAAGATCATCTAGACCTTTTTGAGGGAACTGCTTTTTTTATTGAAAATGATGAAAGGGAAATCCCATTTGAAACTACAATTATAGATCCTAATAGAATATTTTCTCGTAATGGTGCATACCATACTCTAAGAAAATTCAAGCCAAATTGGGAAATCCAAAAACTTAATGCAGCGCTGGACTACATCCACAATGAAAAGGTTAATTTAATCCAGGCCATTAAACCAACAAAAAAAGGTCTTTTGATTTCTGTTCATAATAATTCTCGTGGCTATAATGTTTATCGTGAGAAAGATAAAAGTCAAGCAGTTTCAATAAAATCAGGTCAAAATCCTAGGGATTTCATAATATGCACTGATAAGAATGATTTTGAAATTTTATCTTCTGGACCTTATAATGTTGTTCTACAAAACGAGCTACCAGATAAGGATGATGGATCATTGTCGTGGGAGGCAATACGATTGAATATCAGATATTTGAATATCGAGACTAGATTGGGTTACAGAACCAAACAAAGAAAAATTTTAGAATTTGTAGAGAAAAATTTGAACTAGGATGATTACAAAGACGATACGTTATATTATTCAATGGATGCCACTTGTACTATTCATTATGCTATTCGTTATTGATAGAGAAAAAATTACTCATAAGATTAGTTATATAACTTTTCTTTTAATGTATACTTCAATTTTAATTGCTAGAGTTTATTATGCAAAAAAAACGTGGCACGATGATTTCAACAGTGAAAAATTTGAGAAAGATAACTCGATTAAAAAAATGAGTGATTATCAAAAAAAATTAGATAATGGAAATATTCCAAATGAAAAAGTATAGTCGTGTTTGTTTAATCAAATGTATTTTCATTTAAACAGAGTATGAATATATGCATTCCTAAAATTCTTAGATTAATCGAGTTTTTCAAAATAATATAGATAAAATAGATAGAGCAAGGGGAGTTATTATGAGCCAAGTTGATATAAAAAGTTTTTTAATAGGTATATTGTTTACAACTTTAGTTTTTGTAACTATCGGAGCAGAGGATGGAGAAAATTCAAGTGGAAATTTTGGAGATATTGTAGTTAACTCAATTACCATTAAAGATGATGGGCATGGTGGTTTTATTACTGCATATAATCAAGATCATAAAAGGACTCTTTATCTTGGAACTGGAAAAGAAGGAAATGGATACGTCCAAACTTTTAATAAGTTTGAAGAGCCTACCGCTTATATTGGCTCAAATAGGGATATGGATGGCGTTATAGTATTAAGTGATAGATATGGCGCTTTAGGCTATACTAGGTCAGGTAAGAAATAAAGCTCCATCAAAGCCTAAACCCTTAATTACTTTAACTGATAACAAACTAGAAGATTTAAAATATAATTATACGCTAATTTAAAGTATGTCTAAACGAATAAACATAGCTCTTTTTGGATTTGGTAGAATCGGCAGAAATATTTTTCGATTAGGTTATGATAATCCAAAATATAATTTTGTTGCTATTAGTGATTTTGGTTCGGCTGAAGTTTTGCATTATTTACTTGTTCGAGATTCAATCCATGGTTCTATTAAAGATAATGTTATTTTAGACGGGAACTATTTAGTTGTTAAAGAGCAACGTACCCGCATAATTAAAGGCGGGATCCCTGGGACTATACCTTGGGATGTATTTGATGTTGATGTTGTGATAGATGCGACAGGTAAGTTTTTTATGAAAAAAGAACTAACAAACCATATCCAATCGGGCGCAAAAAGGGTTTTTATTACTAGAAATCCAAAGGATAAAATAGATCGAATTGTCATTCCAGGAATAAATGAATCAAGCATTCAAGTATCAGATAAAATCATCTCGACAACATCTGCAACTACACAAGCTTTAGCCCTTATGGTTAAAATATTGGATGATAATTTTGGAATCAACCGGGCTATGATGACTACGGTTCATGCATACACCGCAGACCAACCCCTAGCTGATTCAGCTGGAATAGATTTGCGACGTAGTCGTTCTGCGGTTGAAAATATTATTCCGAATAGTACTCGTGCTCCATCTATTGTTGAAAAGATATTACCTCAATTATCAGGTAAGCTTGATGGGATTGCTTTTAACGTACCTGTGCCCAATGGTTCTTGCATAGACCTTACTACGGAATTGAAAAAAAATCTTTCTGTAGATTCAATAAATCGAGTGATGAATGAGTATGCTATTTCATCTATGAGAGGTGTACTTGGGTATACATCAGACCCTATAGTTTCCAGCGATGTTATTGGTATGGAAGAAACAATGATCTATGATGAAAAAGCGACAATGATTACAAATGAAACTTTATTAAAAACACTTTGCTGGTATGATAATGGTTGGGGGTTTTCAAAAAGAATTCTAGAAATGATTGATGCCTATGAAACTCTGGAGAAAAAAAATTGAATATTGCTATTAATGGGTTCGGTAGGATTGGTAGATCTGTTTTCAGAATACTTAATGGGAAAGAAAATGTAAACATAGTAGCTATAAATGATATTTTTGATAAAGAAGCGCTTACTTACCTATTAAAATATGATACTGTAATGGGGAGGTTTCCTGAAGAAGTATATCTTAAAGGAGACACACTAAATACAAAAAGTCAAAAAGTAAAGCTTTTAGCTGAAAATAATCCTGAGGCTTTGCCGTGGGGAGATTTAGCAGTTGATATAGTAGTTGAATCTACTGGAATTTTTCGCAAGCGTGCTCAGCTTGATAAACATTTGACGGCCGGTGCAAAACGTGTTGTATTAACTGTGCCTTCCAAAGATGAAATTGATTATACTGTAGTACTAGGTGTAAATGATCATGGACTAAATTCAGAACACAAGATTATATCTAATGCTTCTTGTACTACTAATTGTCTTGCTCCAATGGCTAAAGTATTAAATGATGCCTTTGGAATAGAAATAGGAATAATTAATACTATTCATGCATATACTAATGATCAACGGTTAGCTGATGTTCCACACTCAGATTGGCGAAGAAGTAGAGCAGCTGCAGAAAATGTAATTCCTACTACAACTGGTGCAGCTAGGGCAGTTGGTAAGGTTCTTCCAGAATTGAATGGTAAGCTTGATGGAATTGCCATGAGAGTCCCTGTTCCTGATGGTTCCGTTGTTGATTTCAATGTCAGGTTGAAATGCGATGTGTCTTCAGATGATGTAAACTATGTCGTAAAAGAAGCATCAGAATCAGATTTTTTAGGTAGGGTACTTCATTATTCTACTTTGCCAGTTGTTTCGACCGATATAATAGGAAACCCTCATTCTTCTATCTTTGATGCACCATTTACTAGGGTTATAAAGGGTAATTTTGTAAAAACTTTAAATTGGTATGATAATGAGTGGGGCTATGCTAACAGAGTGGTAGACCTTTTACATATTTTAGATGCTTTAGACTAATCTCAGATCCGGTATGTTTTCATAGTATTCTAATACTTTTGGATTATCTAATGCATCTAGATTATCTACTTTGCCTCCTTCGATAATTTTTTTCACTGCAACTTCTACCTTTTTCCCATTAATTGTATAGGGAATTCCTTTTACCTTGATTATCTTTTTGGGAACGTGCCTTGGCGAGCATTTAATTTTTATTAATTGTTTGATTTTATTTTTGATTTCCGTGTTTAAATTGAAGCCACTATCGAGGATGACAAATAATATTATCCGCTGATCATCATTCCATTTTTGGCCAATTACTAAACTATCTTTGACAAAATCTATTGATTCTACCACTCTATAAATTTCTGAAGTTCCTATTCTAACACCGCCGGGATTCAAAGTTGCATCACTTCTGCCATAGATCTTAGATGCTCCGTTTTTAGATATTCTAATGAAATCACCATGATGCCAATAACCTGGATAAACAGAAAAATAGGCTTCCATATATTTTTCATCATTTTTGTCATTCCAAAAATAAACAGGCATTGAAGGGAATGCTGACATGCAAACAAGTTCTCCTTTTTCATTTATAACTGACTGTCCAGATTCATTAAACGAATGCACATCCATTCCAAGACCTTTGCATTGTAACTCTCCCCTTTTAACTGGTAAAATAGGATTACCTAGTACAAAACAAGAGATTATGTCCGTTCCTCCAGAAATTGATGCAAGATGGACGTCATTTTTAATATTTTTATATACATAGTCATAGCTTTCTTCGATTAATGGAGAGCCAGTTGATAATATTAATCGCAATTTAGAAAGGTCAGAAAATTCTGATGGGATTATTTTTTTTTCTCTGCAATAATCAATGTATTTTGCACTCGTACCAAAGATTGTTATTCCTAATTCTTCTATCATATTCCAAAATATTTTTTCATTAGGGTATGATGGAGACCCATCATATAATACAATTGTTGCACCAATAGATAGTGATGAGATTAACCAGTTCCACATCATCCATCCTGTAGTGGTGAAATAAAAAACAACATCACTTGCACTCATATCACAATGGAACTGCAATTCTTTTAAATGTTGTATTAAGGTTCCGCCAGCTGAATGCACTATTGATTTTGGTAGCCCAGTAGTACCAGAAGTGTACATGATATATAAGGGATGGCTAAAGGGGAGTTGTTCAAATTCTATTTTTTTTGGATTGGACTCTAATAGTTTGTTATAAGAAATGGTGTTCTGTATTTTATTGACAGTAGTTGAGCCAGTATACTTAATGACTATCACTTTTTCCACTGTCGGTAAAGCTTTAAGAATACTTTTTAATTTTTCACCTAAATCAAAACATTTCCCATTGTAGTTATAGCCATCTGTTGTAAAAATAATTTTCGGTTTAATTTGTATAAAACGATCTAATACACCTTGTATCCCAAAATCAGGGGAGCAAGAACTCCAAATTGCTCCTAAAGAACTCGTAGCAAGCATTGCGCTAACAGCTTCTGGAATATTTGGGATATATCCTGCTACCCTATCGCCTTTACCTAGGCCAAGTTGTTTTAAAGAATGCGCTAATTTTTTTACTTCATTGTAAAGTTCATTATAAGTAATCGTTCTAGTGGATTGAAATTCTGATTTAAAATATATTGCAGGATTATCTGTTTTAAATCTCATCAGGTTTTCTGCAAAATTTAATTTTGATTCGATGAACCAATTTGCTCCTGGCATCATTTTAACATTATCAACGACTTGAGTATAAGATTTTGAATAGATAATTTTAGAAAAATCCCATATGATTTCCCAAAATTCAGATATGTTTTCCACAGACCATAAATGTAGATCTTCATAGCTTTTTATTTTTCTATTATATGATTCATTAATGATATGAATCAACTTCATCATTTTTGTTTTATCAATGTCTTCAGGTTTCCAAATAAAATCTTTCATTGTTTTACTTTCATTTTTTTGGTGATTAAGATTACTTTTAGATAATACTCAATTATAATTTAACTTAATTGATGAAATATTTTTAAAATTATGCCTATATGTAGTATTCTACTCGTACTAATTTCAGCCTAGGGATTTGATTATAATAAGATATTTTAATAAAAACTTCGCATAAATTTTTTCTTAATGAAAATTGCCTTCTTAACTGCTGGAGGACTAGCTCCGTGTTTATCATCATCGATTGGCGCTTTAATAGAAAAGTACAATGAATTAGCGCCTGATGCTGATTTAATTGGTTACCTTAATGGATATCAAGGATTATTATTAGGTAACTATATTTCATTTCCAAAAGTAGTTAAAAACGAGTTTTCAAAACTATATGAATTTGGTGGCTCTCCAATAGGAAATAGCAGAGTAAAACTAACTAATATAGATGACTGTGTAAAGAACAGTTATGTGAAAGTAAACCAAGACCCCTTAAGAATTGCTGCTGAACAATTAAGGAAAGATAGAGTAGATATTCTTCACACAATTGGCGGTGATGATACTAATACGATGGCTGCAAAATTATCTTCATATCTTGATAGAAATGGATATGAACTAACCGTTGTTGGGCTACCCAAAACTGTAGACAATGATGTATTCCCAGTTACTCAAACCCTTGGAGCTTCGACAGCTGCTGAGCAGGGGGCGATTTTTTTTGAAAATATTGTAAATGAAAATACTACAAGTACACGGCAACTGATAATTCACGAGATTATGGGAAGGCATTGTGGCTGGTTAACCGCACAGACAGCAAAAGTTTATCGAAACAGATTAGAACAACGAAGTTTTTTACCTGAAATTTCTTTATCAAAAGAAAAATGGGATGTTGATTCTGTTTACATTCCAGAGCAAGAATTTAATCTAGAAGAAGAAATTATTCGTCTCAATAAAAAAATGGATAAAAAAGATGGTGTGAATATTTTTCTTAGCGAGGGAGCAGGGAAAGATACCATAATCAATGAAATGGAATTACGCGGAAAGGATATTCCAAGAGATGCTTTTGGACATGTCCGTCTTGATGAAATAAACCCAGGTCAATGGTTTGCAAAAAAACTTTCACTTGAATTAAATGCTAAAAAAACTTTAGTTCAAAAAAGTGGATATTTTGCGCGTTCAGCTAAACCAAATAAGGAAGATCTAGATTTAATTAAAAGATCCGCATTCTTCGGAGCAGAACAGGCTATACAAGGTAGAAGTGGTCTATCAGGTTTGGATGATGAAAAAGATGGGAGCCTTTCCTTGATTAACTTTGATAGAATAAAGGGTGGGAAACCATTTGATATCAATTCTGTTTGGTACCAATCAATGCTAGATGAGATAGGACAAAAAAAACAATAAAAAAGTGAGTAATAAATGAATTTAAAGAACTTAAATAACATAGCCATTCAAATGGTACAGAAAGGGAAAGGAATACTAGCAGCAGATGAAAGCAATCCTACTTGCAAAAAAAGATTTGATTCAATCAATGTTGAATCTACAGAACAAAATAGAAACAAATATAGAGACATGCTTTTCACCACAACAGGGATGGAAGAATTCATCAGTGGTGCAATTTTATTTGATGAGACTTTGAGACAAACTACAATGAAAGATAATACCCCTTATCCTGAATTTTTAAAAAGTGTTGGCGTAATTCCTGGTATAAAGGTAGACAAAGGGGCACATTTACTTCCAGGAAGTGATATAGAAAGCATAACTGCTGGATTAGACGGACTTGATTCAAGGCTAAAAGAATATTATGAATTAGGTGCGCAATTTGCTAAATGGAGGGCAGTAATTAATATTAGTGAATCTTCTCCTAGTAGTTTATGTATATCAACAAATGCACATTCACTTGCTAGGTATGCAGCATTATGCCAAGAAAATGGTTTGGTACCAATTGTTGAGCCTGAAATTTTAATGGATGGTCAACATACTATAGAAGATAGTTTTATGATAACGGAGGAGGTATTGCACTCAACATTTTATGAATTATATGCACAAGGTGTACAGTTTGAAGGTATGATTTTAAAACCAAATATGGTCTTGTCTGGTTATGAATGCTCAGAAAAAGCGAGTGCGGTTGAGGTTGCAGAAATGACAGTGACAGTACTTAAAAGATGTGTTCCTTCGGCTGTACCTGGAATTGCTTTTTTATCTGGTGGACAGAGTGATACAGATGCTACATTACACCTAAATGAAATGAATAAGTTATTAGGAGAAAATAGTCCTTGGAATCTAACATATTCATATGGTAGAGCATTACAAGCATCAGCTCTAGAAGCATGGAAAGGTGATTCAGAAAATATAGGTTTAGCTCAAGATTCTTTTATTAAAAGAGCCAAGCTAAATAGTATGGCAACGTATGGTGATTACGAACCCTCAATGGAATAAAATAAATTATGTTAATTTTTTAATATGAGCCTAAACTTTGGATATAATCATGGGAAATTGGTTAAGAATTAAATTATTATTTATTATCGTAAATCTAGGTTCTTGGATTTCTGCGCAAGGGATAAGTTTCCCTGATCAACCAACTCAAGCACCTTTTGGAGGGTTATGGTTTCTAGCCATCTTAGGCGGTGCTATGGCATATAATAAATTAAAAAATAAAAAGTGAGTGTTCCTCCATTAAGACGGTTTATCATTACAGCATTTTCCCTATTTATTGGATGGAGGTTAGTATATGATCTTCTTTTACTCCCTGATGGAAGAGTTGATTATTTTATGAGTATTTCAGGAGTTCAATTAGCTTCATATGTTTTGACTTTTCTAGGCTGGGAAATAGAAACGAGCGGTAGATTGATTGCTCAAGCGGGTTCTAGGGCTGTTGAAATATTAAATGGATGTAATGGATTACAAGTATTAGGCTTGTTTTCTGGATTCATTTTTGCATATCCGGGTAACAATATAAAAAGAATCTACGTGATGTTGTTTGGTTTGATTGTTTTATATTTCTCTAACATAGTTAGAATTATATTTTTTGTTTTTGTGAATGCACAATATCCAGATTATTGGAACATAAGTCATTCAATTATTACACATTTATTTACTTATCCTATTGTTTTACTAATATGGTATTGGTGGATTGTCATAAATGAAGAGGATGCTAGGCAATTATTAGTAAGTTCATCGTAAGATTATTAATATTCTTAGTCATTTATTTTGGACTTATAAAACCAATTTATGGTGTAATAATGGAGGTGAAAATTGTACCATTTTTCAAATTGGTTAATATAGAAAAAGAAAATATAAAAATTAATCATGACCAGGATGACATAATTCTCAAATCTAAGAGTGGAGTTTTCCCAAATGTCAGATATGGATTACCATTTGGACCTTTTTACTTTTTGATAATTTTTATTGCGTACCCAAAGTTGTGGTCAAAAAATTTGATTTTTATTCATGTCATTAATGTTATTTCCCTATTTTTGTGGCCTAGTTTGATATGTTTATTGATTAGTGGTGTCAATTCTGCTGCATTAGTAATAAATTCATATGATTTTGCTTACAGGGCATTATTTTTGTCAATTTTTATTTTAGAATTACATTATAATCACATAAGGAATAATGTAGTTAAAATTTCCAATTTTCATAGGGATTAGTGGAAAGAGACATATTATAGTACTTTGGGTCATCTGTTATTTCATTGCCAACCCAGTTAGGTAGTTCAAATTGTTCATTTTCATGTTTTAATTCAATCTCAGCAATAATCAGACCATGGTTCTGATCGTGGAATTGATCAATTTCCCAGGTAAAGTTTTTATGGCAAACATAATGGCGTGTTTTATGTATTATAATTCCATCACAGAAATGATTAAATAAAATGTCAGCATCTTTTTTAGGGATGGGATATTCAAATTCAAGCCTAGAAATGCCAGTAGTTTTTCCTTTTATTGTAATAGTGTAATCATTATCACTTTGACGAATCCTTAATGTCTTTTCTTTGTTATTTATGATGTATCCCTGTTTAATGCGTTTTGAAATATCAATATTTTTAATGGGTATAGAATTAACTAGGAACTTTCTT
>PBFM01000031.1 GCA_002718655.1 Fidelibacterota bacterium | reverse complement strand
TACGCAGGCTATGTGTGTCCAGGTATCAAGTGGAATGACAGAGTTTGTAAAGAAATTTCCACTTGGTGATCCATTAAAGTTATAGGATAAGCGCATATGACCACCATAGCCCTGCATTAAAGAAAATGGTGCCACCTCAGAATATCCATTAGTACCCTTAGTTATAACTGCACCATAATCTTGGTAATTATCTATCAATACCCAAGCTTCTATAGTCATCTCATCAACGATATCTTGATTTGGTGAGTATGGAATTGTTACGTAATCATTTCCATTAAAGAGAAGTGAATTTGAATTAACATCATTTATGGTTAGCCAATTTGGCTTTGTAGGAACAGAAACAGAAACTTGATCACCATCAACATCATCAATTGACATAGTGTAGTTAAAATGCGTTCCTTCCATTATGTCAAGAGCGGGGAGGCTGCTGAATATTGGCAAATCATTTACTGATAGTATTTGTATGGTTATTTCAGCAGGTTGCGATATATGTTCTCCATCTGAAACTGTATATTTAAAATCATCATTGCCATGAAAATTACTATTTGGAGAATAGGTCACTATGTTTCCATTAATAGTAACACTGCCATTATTAGGGACCGTATGAAGTGAGTAAGTTAATTCATCTTCATCTACATCTGATCCTAGAAGAGTTATGGTTAACATTTCATCTTCATTACTAACTAATACCATATCTTCAGCTACTGGTATGTGGTTCGAAATAAATCCATCACTTGTTATTACAACCAGTCCATGATCGTTCGAGGTGCCACTGATGTTTGTTTGGTTAGTCCCACTATTAAAAGACCCACCGCCACCACCAGCACCACCGTAGCTCCAGGCGCCACCGCCACCACCAGAATACCCACCACCGCCACCAGCACCACCATAGCCACCGCCACCACCGCCAAATCCACCGTGGCCGCCATATTGGCCATTACCACCATTCCCTCCATACCTAAATCCAATTCCTCTCTCATTAAAATGGTTATGATTACCACTTCCATCGCTATAAAATCCTCCAGCGTTACCACCGTAGGTTGATCCCGTTGCACCCATCCCATTATTTCCTCCTACGCCAGGACTATTATAATTACTATTGGTTGCATTTCCACCGTTAGAGCCGCTTGTTCCAGTTTGACCATGGACATAGTCTGAACTATTATAGCCACCGCCACCGCCACCACCAGCAATTATTAGTGGCTCTGAGGAGCCATAGGAGTTTCCAATGGCTACGTAAGTACCACCACCGCCACCACCACCATAGCTATTAGAATAACTAGTATAGCTTCCTTTCTGGCCGACAAGAATTTGTATTACGTCTCCCATTTGCAATTGAAATGTTCCCGTCATATATGCGCCATTACCAGGATCACCCACTGCATAATTTGCTCCAGGTCCACCTTTTGCTCCATATGCTTCAATCACGTAAGTACCGGTTGAAGGAACTATCCATTGCTGAATACCATTGGAAACAGTTACTAATCCAGATAATGGATTATTTCCTGAATATGAATTATTAACCTGCGACTGTGAAGGTCCATATCTGCCCGTTTGCCCACAGTTAGTAAATACATATTGCTGTTCATTACCATCACGGTTATTAGCATTTATAATAATTTCTTGAAATAAATCACCATATCCGCCTTGATTAAATGTTTGAATTTCATTTTTATTTAATTGTTCTTTAACAATGATGTTTGATGATATATCATTAATATACGGGTGAATTGGTGGGCCAGAATTTTGTTTTGCACCAGGTGAAGTTTGGCCAAATACATAAGCAAACAACATAGTGCTTGAAAAAAATATCAAAATTTTCTTTTGAAAAATCATTCTAGTGGTATTCATATATAATGCTTTTGCAATAATCGTACCAAAATTAGCTATTTATTCACATATTCAAAATGTAAGATGTAACGTTATTTTAGCTATCGTTAATGTATTAAAATGTTACATTCCATATCGAGAAATTGTAACAAAAAATTACATTAATAGCTTAATCTACCATCATTAATCATCTTTCCAATCAACGCCTGGATAAAGATGTTTTGCTTGGTTATATATTTCCCATCCCTTTTCTCCATGGCCTAATAATTCATATGCCTTTGCAAGATCGTAATATATGAAAAGATATGGAGAATGATTTAAATAGTTTTTTGCCCAGTTAACATAAGAAGATAGCTTATCCTTATCTTTGGTAGCTTTTGCGATTTCCAGATCTAATTTCATTATGGTTGTTTCATATTTCTTTTGCCACGCATGTGAATTTTTTACTTTAACTAATATAGATGGGTCAATACGGCCTGTGCGTTCAAACTTGGTGATTAAAATCGCAGTATGTAGAGCAGTACTAAAATAAATTAAATTGAAGCTTGTACATATAATTGAAAAAGATTTAAATAAAAATCCTAACTTGGTGGCATCTAATTCATATTCATTACCAAGTTCATTATCAATCATAAAAATAATGAAAATGAAAATGAACCAATGGATAGTAGAAATATAAAAAGGAAGTTCAAGTTGGGTATGTACGAGTATTGGGATAATCATACTGAGGAATATCCAGCCTTTTTTTCTTCTACCATTCCATAGTGTGGCAATAAGCCCGCCTGCAATAACTAATAGTCCTAAAAATGAAAGAATTCCGCCTTCAACTATCCAAAATAAGACCTCATTATGAGGATGGTTCATATTATTATTTCCAATTGTTTGTATTGATGAATCACTTGCTTTTCTATCTGCATAGTGTTTTCTGAATGTTGATAGAAAGTTTCCATACCCTATTCCAAAAAAAGGATTTTCTTTGATAATCTCGCAAGTAAGAAGATAGGTGGATATGCGTGTACTGATCGAGTGTTTTATATCAGTATTGCTTCTATCCAATCGATTGATGTTCATTCCAATAAGATATCCAAAAAATAAACATCCCATCCATATTGCTATAGTTTTACCCTTTTTCATACTAGCCATAAAACCTATGCCGACACCTAAAAATAGGGATATATATCCCATTTTTGATTGTAATGGATAAAATTGTGTCATTCCTACAAGTGGAATCGAAAATATTATCATATTTTTGAATTTAGAATGATCTCTATCTAGCGAAATAAGTGCTAGGCTTATTGTAATTCCGGTCGCCAAGAAGGTTGCAAAAATATTTTTCTGGGCCATTGCGCCAAAATCAAGGTTTGATATCAACGATAAAAATTGTGAATTTGGTAAGGTTTGTGTACATAATTTCAATAAACCTTGAATGAGTATTCCCATAAGAATCAAATAAATAAGATGCAGATTATCTTTTTTATTAAATCGAAATTGCTTCAATGCAAATAGTAATATGATTCCAAAACCAAAACCCGCAATTTTATTAAAAGATAAAATTGAGTGTTCATTATTGTAATAAGTCAGCGGTATAAGAATAAGAGCGAATCCGTAGCAACAATTCAAAAAATACTTACTAAAATATATTTTTCTGGATATACCTATTTTAAATAATCCTAATCCTATGATGATGGAAATGAATATCCAGCAAATTATGTTAAAAGGTAAATACAGTCCATGTCCGCCTGTGTGCTTCAAGGGAAAATGCAAAGCAATAAGAAAGTAAGCAATGAATAAGATTTTTGAAGAAAGATTAATGGTTAAATTATTTAACATATCTACTTATGTCTGTTTTCGAACTGTTTTTCATCATTTAATATTTCAAGAAAAATTACAATGATTAACTCAATAATTACCATATGATAGGGTATGTTAAAATTAGTTTTTGTTTTAATTTCTAAAATTAGTTTTTTAAAAATCTATGGTTTTTATTTTTGATGAAATATTTTAATTATTTAATTATTACTATTTGTTTTGTTATGCGTTTATTAAATGGTCAGGACCATTCAATAAATTTTGATGGTGTTAATGATTATGTACGTATATCTGATAACTCCGAATTAGACCTTACTGATAATTATACACTTGAGGCTTGGATATTTCCAGAAACTTTTGACTGGCTTTCTGGAATCATATCAAAATATCATACAAATGCAGCAAACGGGTATATTCTTAGACTAACTCATCAATCTCCCTATACCGGACTAGGCTTTGATGAACTCGTTACAAATACAGGTCTTTTAAGCAGCAATCAGTGGTATCACATTGCCGCTGTGAATGATGGAGGTGATAGAAAGTTGTATGTAAATGGAATTCAAGTCTCATTAAGTGGATCACCTTTGAATGTATCTTCAAATAATAATCCAATTAGAATAGGATCAGATTATGCATCGCGATTTTTTGATGGTAGAATCGATGAAGTAAGGATATGGAACATTCCACGAACTGAGAACGATGTATTAGAATGTATGGACTCCACATTGAGTGGAGCAGAAAATGGTCTAGTAGCTTATTTTACTTTTAATGAAGGGAATGGAGATACACTTTTTGATCAGACCGGAAATGAGCATCATGGTATTCTTTACGGTGATCCAACCTGGGCTGAGGGATATACATCATCCGCTATACTAGGAGATATTAACTTTGATGAAATATTAAATATATATGACGCAGTAATGTTAGTGGCAATAATGCTTAACCTTGAGGAGGGGACACCATCACAACTAGAATTATGTGATACAAACCAAGATGATGTGATTGACATTGAGGATATAGTTTTATTATTTCAATGGATATTAAACTCTAATCAAATCTCACGTGAGATTTTAACCAGCGGGAGTTATCGAATGACAAACAATTTGGTCACATTTATTTCTGATGGGGACATAGCTGGTTTCGAAATGTATTTCAACGATGTTAAAATCCATTTTGACCATCACCTACCTGCAGGATGGAATTATCAAAAATCAGATGAAAGACTAGTTGCTTTCAGTATCGATGGAACCCCACTTCCAGAAAATTATTCATTTTTCATTAGCAATCCTAATTCCATAAATAAGGTAAAATTTGCGGGGTGGGATAGATCTTCCGTTGATGCAAATATATCCCATATTCCAAGAACATTTAATATGAAAGCAATACCTAATCCATTTAATCCTGGTTGTAATATCTCCTTTACAATCCAGAATGAAAGTGAATTGAAAATAAGTATCTATGATATAAATGGCAGATATATTCAAATGATTGGTCAAGGATTTTATGGTGTTGGGAATCATAAATTATATTGGGAGCCAAAAAACATGTCATCAGGTACTTATTTCGTCAAGATTGAAGATGAAAATAATGTGCAAATAAAAAAAATTCTTTTCCTAAAGTAACATGAAAAAAACTATTCGTGCTATTTACTTCATAATTTTTTTAACATCATTTTCATTTAGTGATACTACTGTGGTAGCATTTAATAGTGTCCATCAGTCATTTGGAAGCCTTGGGAATTATCGTGTAGTTACAGATACTATATCATTTCCAGAATCGAACCAGCAATATGCAGAAATCATCATGACAGTTATGCTTGAATGCCCAGGAGGCGGCTGTGACCCTTGGGATAGAAAAGCAAACATAAAAGTTGAGCATTTAAATAATTGGTTTGAGATTGGTCGGTATGTTACACCTTATGGAATAGGATGTTCTTGGTCATTTGATGTAACAGACTATAGATCTCTATTAGAGGGGGATGTTAGCCTGAGATCTTTCATTGATACATGGGTACAGCCTGGATGGCTTGTTACAATTTCATTTGATTTTATTTCTGGTGTCCCAGAAAACCCATTTACAGTTGTGAGAAATATCTGGAACTATGATTATGTTGTATATGGAGATACTACGAATCCCGTAGACATAACACCTGAGACTGAGTATTTACCTATGGATGTAACAGAGGTAAACCTAAGAATGATTACTACTGGTCACGGACAAGGGAACACAGAAAATGCTGCCGAATTTTCTTTAAAGCTTCATGATATCTATATGAATAATGAATTAGCATATGTACATAATTTTTGGAGAGATGACTGTGAATATAATCAGTGTTCGCCTCAGTATGGAACTTGGCAGTATGATCGAGCAGGGTTTTGTCCTGGAGACAAGGTGCATCACCAAGATTTTTATGTAATGAACTTTGTATCGGCTGGAGATACTGTAAGATTGGAATATGTCCTTGAAGATTACTTTAATCAATGTTCTCCAAATAATCCATCTTGCGTGGATGGTATCACATGTTCAGAATGTAGTTACAATAATTCTGGGCATACTGAACCAAATTATTTTATTGAATCTCAACTCATAATGCATACCGAATCATACCATACCAATGCAGATACTTATCTAAGTTTTGTTGAAATCAGTGGATCTTCACCAACAGTGGATATATATATGGAGAACTATGTTCCAGTTTACGGAATTCAATTCAATATTTTGATTGATCTCCTTGATGGTATTGAGATTGGTGAATTAATTTTTCAAAATGGACAAGGCGGCAGAGCAGAAGATTCTGGCTGGACAATTGGAGTGAATGATTCAGGTTTGGTTGTTGGGTTGGCACAGGGTACTGCAGAGCCAATTCCTCCTGGAGAGGGACTGTTAACACAGATACCTTGGAATGGGAACATTCAATCAAATTTATCAGGTACGATTCATTTTTCTGATGTTCAAATATCTGGTTATTTTGGAACAGAGCTTTCCCTTGAATTAGGAGAACCTGTAAATATTGAATTAGGGCTTGGTGTAAATGAGGATATTACATTACCACTTAAACATAAATTATTAAATGCTTATCCAAATCCATTCAATTCAATAGTTACCATACCCTTTCAATTAATTTCATCCCAAATGGTTTTTTTAAAAATTTTTGATTTGAATGGTAAAGAAATTATAACATTAGTTGACAATGATATGGCAGCAGGCAGACATTATTTAAAATGGGATGCAGGTAATCAATCAAGTGGGGTTTATTTTTCTGTTCTTGAAATTGGTAAATATATAGATACTAAGAAGTTAATTATCTTAAAATAGGTTTTAATTAGTTTGGTTTTTTTATCCATTCTGCATTGTATAGATCGACAAAGGCAGGGGCAATTCTACTTGATTGAGATTTGTCTGCTATATTATATAATATACCAATCCTACCAGAGTCAGGACCAAATTTCCGGCCATTATTTTCAGTTTTACCAAACCAATGACCAATAGCTAAAATCTCAAATTTAAGGAATGATTCTTTTTTAATATCATAGCTTGCTTTTCCAAGTAGATTCGTTTTTATTTTATGGTCAAGATCATGAGGAGGGGTCCAGTCATTTTCTCCTAGCAGCCAAGGACCTTTTGCGATTGCTTCAGAACTACCAGTTATTTCAATATTAATTATTTGTTCATCTATGCCTATAATCTTTACATTGAGTTTTGATTCTTTTATTTCTTCAGGCGCAAATGGTAGAGTTTGCCCTCTTACATTATCAACTAAATGGAATCTAAAAAGCCGGTCTTGAATAATTTTTGGACACTGATATATTTCACCTAACCTCTTTTCTTTTGGTAGCCAAAGATTCATTTCTTCCTTGTTGAACCATATATGGTCCATATTCCACCTGTCACCGCGGTTATCAAATTCTGGAGGGTCCGATAATAGATCAGCTTTTGCTCCTTGTAATATGAGTCCATTTTCTGGAAAACTATCTTCCCATCTATGAGATGTAACAGGATTAAATCCGATAGGTAAGTAACGTGAATGCATTGTTAGTTTATTCCATTTATCTAATCCTAAATTAACTGTTTCTAATACTATATTGGGATTAAGAGAATTCACTGAACTGAGAAGAGTTCCATTTGCGGTACAAACATAAATACCTTGTCTGGTTCCTCCCGTTTTTCTATAATGACCTTCATTGGCCATCTTTTGAAAAAGCAATGCATCTTCTTCCTTTGCCCCTTGTAACCTCCACACCTCATCTGTAGTAGCTATGAATTTGCTTGATATTTGAATAAGTCTAGGATCTGACCAGACGGACCGTCGGCCTGCTGCACCATTATTTCATGTGCACCCTAAAGGATGCCCATTCATGACCCAGAGCAATACAGGTTTTTGTTGTCTGTCAGATTCTATTAGGCCATCGTAGAATGTGGTTAACCACGGAATTTGTGTCCATGATAATTCATCTTTTGTGGGTTTGATGAATTTTTTCCACATTTTATAAGTTCCTTTATTTAATTGAAACTCGCCTAGATTTTTAGAGCAACTAAAAAACAAGAAAGAAATTAGTAGAATTGTTTTCAAGGATTTACCATACATAAGCAATCTACTTGTATACAATCGAATAAAGATAAACATATCTAAAATTAATTGTCAATCATGATTAGTTGATGATGTACTCTTTGATGTGGTTTACCCATAATTCATAACCTTTTTCATTCAGGTGAAGTCCATCTTTTGAAAGCCCTTTGGTCATTTTACCATTTTCATCAACAAATAAAGAAAAAATGTCAATGATTTGGTATTCACTTCTTTTTACTTTACGGATTATGTTTCTATTTATTTGTATGATTTGTTTTTCCATTGGGTAATTATGTTTAGGGTAGAAACCTCTTTCACTTTTAAATTTTTCCTTGTCGATAGGTAATAGGGTGTGGATGAAAACCTCGGTGCCGTTAGAGTAGTATTTTATACTGTCGGCTATTTTGAGAATATTTGAAGCAACTTCCTTGGCTGTTTTGTTCTTTTTATAGGGAATGACACCGTCAAATACATCATTAATTCCAATAAGAAGGAATACCTTTAGAGGCTTATAATGGTAAATCTCTTTCAATCTTTCAATCATAGTAGATGTCATATCTCCAGATATCCCTCTATTCACAATATTAGATGAACCAAATTTTTCATTCCAATCTTTTCCACCTTCGATTATGCTATTCCCAAGAAATACTATCTTGTTGAATCCAATAGGTTCTTTTTTAAACTCTTCTATTCTGTTTTGATATGCTGTAAATTGCCATTCTGCTTGCTTCGGTAATTTTATCCTAGAATCTGGGTAAATTTTATCAAATGTAATATCACTCGGCATTTGGCCATATAAATGGCAAATGGTTTTAACTGTCGCAAAAAAGGTTATTTTATGTTTTGTTTGCAACTAAATGAAAATAATATCTTAGCTTAAAAGGAAAACCTAAATCCCAAATCAATTGTTTTTCCATAGTGCTGTTCTAGACTTTTAGCACGAGCGTTTCTTGGTACCATATCCAACCTCTCATTACTGGTAGCATCAATTGAATTTGAAATAATTTCTTCATAAAGTTCATTTGTGAATTCTGGGTCTGCCCTATTAAAACCTCGAAGGCGATTTACATCGATTGCTTCTGTTAAGTTGCTAATATTTAGGAATAACTCTAATCCATTTACAGGTAGCTTTTGCTTGATTGATAGGTCATATCTCCTATAAGCATCTGTTGATTCTCTAAGTTCTGGCCAGAAGTTAGTCGTTTTAAAAACATCTGAGATGTATAACATTGATAACCTTCCTGAAAAACCTTTATAATCATAACCTAAGGAAAGATTTATAATATCATTAGGCTGGTCTAATAATCTATCTACATAAAAAGTATCGATATTACTTGTTATTACCTGGAACGAAGGCTCAAAAACTATATTTTGTTCAATTATGGTTCTTGGATATTTTACTTCAGACTCTGTTCTTGTATAATTAGCATTAAATACTAGTCCCCTAAATATTTCTGGCAAGTACCAAAACCTAGTTTGATAATCAATTTCAAATCCTTTTAAAAGCACTTCGTAAGGGTTATTTGTTTTATAATCAATAATTTGGTATTTCTCAGTATAGTTAGGTAGTGCATATAAAGATGGATCTGTTATAAATCGTCTGCCACTACTATAAATAAGATCTTCAATACTTTTTGAAAAATAACTAAAGCTTAGCAATCCAACTCTGTCATCATATATCGATACTACATAATCATTATTAAAAGAGACACCAGGTTCAAGAAAAGGATTCCGATATGTTACAGTACTAGAAGCGCCCTGAATATTATATAACGGTATGATATCTGAGTAGTTGGGACGAGTTAAGGTTTTGGTATTGGCATATCGTAGCGAGAGCCAATCAGTAACTTCATATTTTAAAAAGAGTGCCGGTAAGGAAAATGAATTATTTCTAGTATAAGAAAATACAGTATCTGACCCCATAGAATTATAATGTGGGAGAGTAGTTTGCATTCCATGGAATGATGTGTAGGTCGTTTCGTTGTTTTCAAATCTCATTCCACCAACCAAGTTAAACTTGGTTCCAATGTTTAAATCGGTCATGAAATATGTACCATTATACTTTTCTTCGCCACTATAATCATATATTAATGACTGGGTTTTATGATAATGGTGCATAATAAACTCGTGGTATGCATCATAAGTATAGTTTTGTCTAAAAAACCTAAAAATTTGATTCATCTTATCTAAATCAGCAAATGGGCCTAAACTGTATTGTCCATTCAAGAACCCCTCATCACTATATTCCTTATCTATGAAAGGTGAATAGGGAGTATATATGGTTCCTGGAGCGATGTTATTTAACCAGTCAAAATGTTGGTAGGTTGTATCGCGTTTATCTTGAACCGCAACATAAGTAAATGTGGAGTATTCATAGTCATAATCATATTCTCTGGTTTTGTTTCTAGATTTATAGCCAATTTTAAATTTTCCTGATAACTGTTTATTTAATTTGAATTCATATTCTATATTTCCACCATAAGAAGCTTCTTCTTCAAGTGTTTCACTTTCATAGTAATTGTAATTATCAAACCACGTTCCAGAAGTGTCATTCACTGTAAAATCTTGAATGTTCACTAGGCTTTTATTCATTACATTTTCAGTATAAGCATACCTTTCTCTAAATTGGTAAATCTTACTTGTATCACCATTTGCAGATTTTGATAAACTAAAAAATGTATCTAAGTTGAGATTAGGTAATAATTCATACTCCATTTTTAAAGTTTGGGTACTGATGCTTATTTTATTCGGAGTCTGTCCTGTATCAAAATTCCTATTATCATCGCCAGACAAACTATAATTATTCTTATATACTGTTATGTCTTTGTCAATCGAGCTTTGAAGCCCACTATAAGCGATATTCCCTCTTGGTAATGAATAATCAAGAACTAGAAGTGTATTAAATCTATTATTTAACCTGACATTATCAGAAAGAACCAATGAGTTTAACCGAAGAGGATTAATTGAATCTAATTCAGCAGGTGAGTTTAAATAGGAAGATCTTAAATTATGTGAGCTTCTGTTTCTTTTTTCTGCATCGAGACTAACTAAAACACCAAATCGATCACTAAAAAATCGATTGCTTAAAATCCCAACTAGTTTGTAGTCGTTATATGTGTCACTTAAACCATTTTGCATACCTTGTGTAACAAAGTTTCCATGCAATCCTTTTTGTGCCTTTTTTAACTTAAAATTCACGGTTCCTCCAAGCACATCGCCCTCTTGGTCTGGTGTTCCTGCTTTTGTTACCTCAATTCCTTCTAACATATATTGAGAAATCATACTGAGGTCTGTACTTCTATCGTCAGCGTCTGTGGAAGCTAAATTAGTTCCGTCTACAGTTATTTTATTGTATTTCGGAGAAAGACCTCTAATAATTACTTTGTTACCTTCTCCACCTTCTCTTCTTATTGAAACTCCAGGAATCCTTGCAACTGTTTCTGCAGCGTTCGCATCAGGTAACTCTTGAATCCTGTCTGACGAAACAATGTTTTTTATTGATTTAGCTTTAAGTTGTTTATTAATGGCATCAATTTGTCCTTTTGCTTGAGCAGTAACCTCTATGGCTTCTCCTTGAAGGGNAACATAGCTCAATTCAAAATCTTGGGTAAATACCTCANCTNATNTAATNTCAATATCATATTCTTTTTCTTGATAGCCTATGTAAGTNGCTTTTATTTTNTATTGACCTGGCNATAGATTAGTTAAACTATATTTACCATCTTCGGAGGTGGATGTTCCAATACTGGTACCAACAAGAAATACATTTGCTCCGATAAGTTTAACTTGAGTTTTTTGATCTCTTACTTCACCTTCAATTTTGATGGATTGTGAAAAGAGAATACTTGATAGGATAAAAATAATAAATTTAAAATTTTTCATTTCCAAACCTTTGATCCTTGATTTATTTTAATTCCAAGACTAAGCAATTCATTTTGCTTTAACTCAAGTAACTCTACATTATTACAGTCACTTGGTACAAAAAGAGTAGAAGCATTGTTTGTAAAACACTTTTCCGATAATTCTGTAAATGTTTTTGCAATTTTTAAGATATTCATTTTTGCTTTCTTGTTTGATTTGAGTTCTTCTAAACTAGAAAATTTTTTTCGTAATACAGTTGCGTCATCCACTAACTTAATTGCCTTTTTATTGCAGTAGCAAACATCATATGTATTTTTAGCAGACCCTACCTTTTTTACATTTTGCTTATTTTCATTTTTATTATTTGAGCAAGATAAAAGAATTAGCGCTACCAAGATAATGAGATTTTTTAGACTTTCCATTTCCAATTAATATTGTCTTACATTTAAAATTACAAAATTTGAATTATAAAAAAAAATAGGGGCAGGAAGAATATTTCCTGCCCCTATTTTACAACGATTTTTAAGCGTTATGATTATTTCATTAGCGCCATTTTTTTACTAATTGTTTGACTACCATTAGTAAGTGTGTACAAATAAACGCCTGTTGAAACTGATTGTCCAAGCTCATCTTGACCATCCCAAGTATAAGAATGAGTTCCTGCATTTAATAA
Source organism: Fidelibacterota bacterium (assembly GCA_002718655.1). Taxonomy (GTDB): domain Bacteria; phylum Fidelibacterota; class Marinisomatia; order Marinisomatales; family UBA1611; genus NZWG01. The sequence continues at coordinate 24,613 of PBFM01000031.1, read as the reverse complement.
AGCATTTTCAAGTACTCGTACTTTCTGTCCAAGCATATTATAGATTGTTAAGCTAATATCTGATGCTTTATCCATAGTAAAACTAATCTCAGTTGTTGGGTTGAATGGATTTGGATAGTTTTGGCTAAGTGCAAATGTCTTTGGTGTGTACGTAGCGTCATCTTCATCTGCTGATAGAGTTTCCCATTGTGCTAATGCATCTGGCCAATGGTTTAAATCCCCAACAGGAAGACCGTACTCACTTTGAGTATATGCAACTGAAGCTGTACTGTAAGTAAAGTCTAGTGGCAACGGCCATTCAACAACAATCCAATTATCATCATTCTGGTGTGCCCACCATCTATCAGTATAAGTATCATGTACTTTGTTATCTAACCAATCCATAGTCCTTCCAATTTGAGTTGTTACATAAATTGGGTCTAAATTAAAACCAAGAGCTGGCGCATTTACATTATTTGTTTCAGTAACTCCATTTACAGCTTGTGCCGCTGTGGAATCATCCATCCATCTAGCTTGGTTATAGTCAAATGTTGATTGAGGCCCACCAATCATAGTGTCACAGTATGTCGTTACGACATCGTTCGTATCTGTAACATCCCAGCACCAAGGCTCCATCTCAAACAGTGCTAACATTTCATCTGTTGCATGCCAAGCATTGTTATTATAGTGAATCTCTCTATCGTTATTGTCCCAACATCTTCCAAGAGCAAGTAAAAGACTATCAGTACACTCTGACTGAGAAAGTGTGGCCATATAACCGTGTCCACCTGGATGATTCAGTGATGGTCCTTGTCCATGGGAATTATGTGTTTGAGGTCCTGATACCATATTTACAAATAGGTTATTAGTCCAAACAGAATTATTACCGCCTCTATAAAATTTTGGCCAATTAATGATGTTCACAAAAGTATTGTGGTTGACTCTGGCATCATTATAACCATTGATAATGGTATTATCCCATAGAACCATACCTTCTCCATGAGCACCTTCGATTGTGTTGTTTTGAACTAGTAGCTCTTTTAGGGTACCACCCCAGCCACCGCCGCCCCAGAAAAAACCACCAAAATACATACCACCAGGATAAGATGTGTACTGAACAGCAGTATTATTTGTTAAATGCCATCTTTCTGCAGCTCCAAAGTTGAAATATGTAATGACAGAGTTATGAACTGATGTTACATGGTCTACTACAATTGTATTACTTTCTCCGTATGTCGCTAGCACACCAAACAGAGCGTCAATTTCATCAGCATATACACCATTCATTAATAAATTGTGGAATTTATATGTTTGATGCATTCCATATGTTTTGAAGTTGTTTTGGGGCCAACCAGTAAATTGTGATGTCCCTTCAGAACCTCCAATAGGCTGTATGGTAGCAGGATGCTCACCCTCGCCATAAGCTGCACCAGCAATTTCACAACTGCTATACAGATTTATCTCGGAAAGCTGAAGATATACCTTGTTGGATTCAAGTAAGTATACATCATGCGCTTGAGTACCGTCTGCTAATGTATCACCCATTATGGTTGATTCTAAATATCCCGGTGTCCCTGACCAAGCTACCATCATAGTGTCTTGTGCAAGAACAAATGACATAAGGGAAGCTATAATTAGAACCCGACTTGATATCGCTTTTATCATTTTTGCTCCTTTGTTATTTATGAGTTATTATCGATAAAGATTTATCTTAATCCCAGATACTTGTTGTTGCGCTTCGAAATAGAAGTCTCACAACAAACTATAGTATGCTTCGTATAAGATACATATATTATAATAATCTTATTCTCCATACAAATACTTTATGTAATAAAATGTTAGTCATATAACGGGTAGCCTATTGAAAAAAACAAGTGAAATAATTGACGAACTAAATAGGGGTTGGGAATTTAGAGGCTTGGATGATGGGAAATGGTACCCGGCAAATATCCCAGGTAGTATTCACCTTGATTTACTTAATAATAATCTCATTCCTGATCCTTTTTTTGGAAAAAATGAATCCAAATTGCAATGGATATCTGATAAAGATTGGACCTACAGACTTGTGTTTAAGATTGATGAAAAGATTTTAGGAAAAACAAATAAGACGCTTCTTTTTCATGGCCTTGATACATATGCCAATGTCTTTTTAAATGGAGAAAAAATAATATCTGCAAACAATATGTTTCATCCTTGGGAGGTTGGAATATCCAATCATCTACTATCTGGTTTAAATGAATTGGTTGTGTCTTTTCGTTCACCAATCAAGGAAATCTTACCAATACTTGCAGATCTTGGGTATGAGCTTCCTGCTGAAAATGATCAGGCTGGAAAAACTAGTCCATTCACAAGAAAAGCTCCATACAATTATGGCTGGGATTGGGGCCCTTGTCTAGTCACTTCAGGGATTTGGAAAAAAGTAGAAATTATTGGATGGGATGATTGGCGTGTTTTAAATGCAGTCATTTCAAATAAAAAGGTTACAAATAAATTAGCAGAAGTATCGATAGAGATGGATATTATTTCGAATATTAAAGATAGTCTATTTGTGAGTGTTAAGGAATCAAGGACAGGTAAATACAAAGATCATTACTTTGATTTAGTCGAAGGAGAACAAACAATCCAATATGTATTTACCATTGAAAATCCAGAATTGTGGTGGCCGGTAGGCCACGGGGAACAGATTCTTCATGAATTTAAAATAAACATTGAAGGCGAGAACGTTGGAACTTTTATTGAAAAGAGATTAGGCCTCAGAGATGTTAAGATACATAGAGAAAAAGATGGCCGAGGCGAGTCTTTTGAGATTCATATAAATAATAGACCAATCTTTTCAAAAGGAGCAAATTGGATTCCTGCAGATTCTTTTGTGAATAGAATTGGATATGGAGGTTATGAAAGATTACTAAATGACGCTTTAAAGGCAAATATGAATACTCTTCGCATATGGGGCGGTGGTATTTATGAGCCTGATGCCTTTTATGAACTATGTGATGAGAAGGGAATCATGGTTTGGCAAGATTTCATGTTCGCATGCTCAATGTATCCTGCTAACCCAGATTTTTTATTTTCCGTAAAAAAGGAAGTAAGTCATCAGATAAAAAGGTTAAAGGGGTATTCTTGCATAATTTTGTGGTGTGGAAACAATGAAGTAGCATCTGGGTGGCTTAGTTGGGGTTGGAAGGAAAAACTACCAGTTTCAGTTTGGCAAGATTACGGTACTTTATTTCATGATTTATTACCAAAAATATGCAATGAATTAGATTCTGAAAGGCTTTATTGGCCAAGTTCTCCGGGGCATAGTTTGCAAAAACCTAAAGATGATCAAATTTACGGTCAGGGCGACAACCATTATTGGGGTGTTTGGCATGGAGGAGATGGCTTCGATGCTTTTGAGAAGAATGTGGGAAGATTCATGTCAGAATATGGTATGCAGTCTTTTCCCGATATCAAGACGATAAAGAGTTTCACAATTGATAAAGATAGAACGATTGATTCTGATGTAATGAATGCCCATCAAAAAGCATCACTTGGAACAGTTAATCTGGTTAAATATGTTGAAGATTATTATAAAATGAATCAAGACTTTACTTCATTTATTACGCTAAGCCAAATCATGCAGGCAGAGGCGATGAGGTTTGCGGTAGAGTCTCATAGAAGAAGTATGCCTTTTTGCATGGGTACATTGTATTGGCAGTTCAATGATTGTTGGCCTGTAATATCATGGTCTAGCATTGATTATAGAGGAAATTGGAAAGCATTGCAATACGCAGCGAAACGCTTCTTTAGTCCAGTCCTATTATCTATTTTTGAGAATAAAGAATTAATTGAAATACACGTAATAAACGATGAGTATGTTGATTATCCATGTACATTATCACTTTTAATGATTGATTTGGAAGGGACTGTTATGATGAGCGAACAAAGTAGTATCAAAATCAAACCTTTTGATTCAACCATTGTGAAAAAATTTAACAAGAAAGATTTGATTGGAAAAAATAAGCCATCAGAATTATACTTTAAAAGCGAATTAAGGTATAATGACAGATTAATAAGTGAAGCAGATTTTTTATTTTGCAGACCAAAAGAATTAAACATTCAAAAACCAAAATTTGAATATGATGTCAAGAAAAGTGATGACAAATATCTTTTGAATATTGAATCCAAATCATTGTGTTTCCAGGTGCACGCTCAATCTAGTATTACGGGAGTTTTCAGTAAAAATTTCTTTACTCTCCTCCCAGGTGATAAAATTTCGCTCGAGTTTGAACCATATGATTCCGTGTCAGAGTGTGATGAAGAAATTTCATTTGAGATTAAAACATTATATGAACTAATGAATAAAAATAGGTTATTAAATGGATAATGATATAATGCTCGATTGGCCAAATCTAGGAAAGTACCAAAAGGATAATGGCGTACTTTTGCAATCTGAATCAGATGAGCGAAGGGTTGTTTTCATGGGTGATTCCATTACAGAAGAGTGGTCTAATTTGTATCCTTCATACTTTAAGGAAAGGTCATATGTAAATAGAGGTATTGGTGGCCAAACTACACCTCAGATGTTAATAAGATTCAAGCAAGATGTTATTGATCTAAGCCCTTATCTAGTGCTTATTCTTGCAGGAACAAATGATATCGCTGGGAATACGGGTAATGCCACCATTAAAATGATAACAGATAATATTTTTTCGATGTCAGAGCTTGCTTCTTTGCAAGATATAAACGTTATTCTGTGTTCAATACTACCTGTCAAAAAATATGATTGGGCAAGACAAATTAAAGATCCACCAACCATAATTACTTCGGTTAACTCACAACTAAAAGCCTACGCAACTAAGCGAGGAATTACATATTTGGATTATTACTCAAAAATGGTTGACGGCGAACAGGGGCTCAACGATAAGTATACTTATGATGGGGTACATCCTAATCAAGAAGGTTATGTGCTAATGTCAGAATTAGCAGAGGATGCAATATCAGAAATTCTTTCTTTATGACTCTAAGATAGGAAAGTTTAGTTAATTATATATGAATACTTTAACAACGAATAAAAAACTCAGAATTGGGACTCTCTGCATACTATACTTTGCTCAAGGCTTCCCTTGGGGCTTTATGGTAACGGCATTATTATCATTTCTTGCTTCTAAGGGATTGACAATGATTGAATCAGGGCAATTAACTGGAATGGCCTACCTGCCTTGGACGTTCAAGATTTTTTGGGGACCTGTAATTGATTCATTTACATATAAAATCCTTGGACGCCGCCGTCCTTGGATATTATTTGCTCAATTTGGAATGGCTCTTACTTTAATATCCATAATTTTCATGGGAGATATTACAAGTAATATAAGTTTGTTAGGTTGGATGTTCTTTCTCCATAATTGTTTTGCCTCATTGCAAGATGTTAGCTGTGATGCCTTGGCTGTTGATATCCTTTTACCACACGAACAGGGTAAGGTTAATGGTGCAATGTGGGGTTCCAAGATAATTGGTACTGGCATTGGTGCAGCTGTAATGGGGACATTGCTCGTATCGAATGGACTTGTTTTTACCATCATTATTCAAACCGTGTTAATGTTTGTCATAATGGCGTTTCCTCTGATCATAATCGAACGTCCTGGTGATAGAAGATTCCCTTGGAGTAAAGGTAAAAAATCTAGTGAACATAAAAAAAGCATACAAAACCCATTGATTATTCTACGAGAGTTAGTTCGCGCTTTTTCGAAAAGACCATGCTTTTTTACTGCACTATTCATACTGCTATCTGCAATGAATCAGGGTGTTAATAGTGGGATTCTTCCAGTGTTTTACAATACCACTTTAGGATGGGACCCTGATAAATATTCACAAGTTGTAGGTGGGCCTGGGACAATGCTTGAGTTTGTTGGAGCGATATTGGGTGGAACCTTGGCTGATCGTTTTGGTAGGAGAAAGATGTTCTACTTGGGTTGGGGAAGTTTTTCTATCCTTTCCGGTATTTTTGGTTTCTTTATTTTGACTTTGCAAGAGCTACCGAATTGGTTTCAGTTCTTTTACCTAGTGGCACATCCTTTCTTCATTGCAATAGGCACTGTATCAATGTTTGCACTGACCATGGCTTTATCCTGGTCAAAAGCCTCAGCTACAATGTTCACATCATATATGGCAATATCAAATCTGTCCGTTGTCATAGGAACTAATTTAATAGGTCCATTAACAGGCACCTTCAGTACAGGCCAAGTATATATTTTTATGATGCTAGTTTGCCTTTCGCCGATTATCTTTCTAAAATCCATGAACCCTAAACCCATATTAGATATAAAATCCGAATATTAAACAGGACCTCTAATGCAACACATATTAATATATTCTATGGTTTTTACAATTATTCAATCTATAAATGCCCAAGGCTTTTGGGGGAATGAGTTTCCAGAACCAAAAATTGAATATTCTCCAAAAACCTATGTCTGTCATAAATCAAACACACCAATTATCATCGATGGAGTTATGAATGAAGTAGTATGGGAAAAAGCAAAATGGTCAGATTCTTTTGTTGATATCCAAGGCCCTTTAAAGCCAGATCCATATTATGATACAAAATTAAAAATGTTGTGGGATGAACATTATTTTTACTTTGCAGCCTATATGGAAGACCCCCATGTTTGGGCATCCATTACAGCTCGTGATGCCGTTGTTTATAAGGACAATGATTTTGAGATTTTTTTAGATCCGGATGGTGATACTCACAACTACTATGAACTTGAGGTAAATGCTTTTGGAACAGAATGGGATCTACTTCTTCTAAAACCATACCACGATGATGGTGCAGATAAGGTTGCGTTAGACTCTTGGGATATTCCTGGCCTTATCACTAAAGTTCATATAGACGGGACCATTAATGATCCATCTGATAGAGATGAAGGTTGGGGCGTTGAGATTGCAATTCCCTGGAAAGCATTGATAGGAAATTATCGTGCAAAAAAATTCCCAAAGGATGGAGAACAATGGAAAGTAAATTTTTCGAGGGTTCATTGGGATGTAGACATTATTGATGGTAAGTATGTAAAAACTGACACTCCGGAGTTTAACTGGGTTTGGTCTCCTCAAGGTATCATCTACATGCATATGCCCGATCTTTGGGGTATTGTACAGTTTAGTGAGAATCCGCCAGGAGATAATGATGTAGAATTTGTAAAGAACAAGTTAGACAAGGTCAAATGGGCATTACGCCAGTTATATTATAGGCAAAGAAATCATTTTTTTAAGAAAGAACGCTATACTGCATCATTGAAAAAGTTGAATCTAACGAAACGACCTGTTGAAGGAGTACCCTGGCCACCAAAAATAACAATCACACCATCAGGATGGGAGGCAGCATTAGATTGGAAAGATGGGTCTGTAATAATTAGAAAAGATGGTAAGGTTTGGTTTAATTAGACATGCATTTTATTGATTGGTTAATTGTTTTCATTGCACTGGCTGCGATGACATATTCTGTTTCATATTCAACCGGTTTAATGAAGAGCGTAACAGATTTTCTATCTGCAGGAAGGACTGCGGGAAGATATTTAATATCCGTATCAAGTGGCATAGCTGGTCTTGGTGCCATATCAGTCGTAATGTTTCTTGAGATGGGTTACGAGGCTGGTTTTAGTCTTGCCTGGTGGGGTCTTAGTCAGGGTATAATAATTTTAATGCTAACAATGTCTGGTTGGGTGATATATCGTTTTCGTTCAACCCGCTGCTTAACGCTAGCTCAATTCTTTGAAAAGCGGTATAGTCGAAAATTTCGAATCTTTACTGGTGTTGTTGCTTTTGTAGCGGGCATTATCAACTTTGGCATTTTCCCTGCTGTTGGAGCACAATTTTTCATTAGCTACTGTGGTCTTCCAGATGCAATTATTGGTCTTCCTACATACCCACTAGTGATGATCACATTGCTTAGTCTTTCACTTTATTTTGTATACACTGGTGGTCAGATAGCTGTAATCATAGCAGATTTCTTTCAAGGTATTTTTGCGACTCTAGTTCTTGTAGTTGTCGCTCTTTACCTGTTTTTTAATATTGGTTGGGATCAGGTGTCTGATGCACTGGAACAAACACCAATAAAGAAAGCGCAACAAGAAATACAAGCTCTTGAAAATAATGAAGATTACTTCTCATTATCAGAGGAAATGCAATTACAGAAGAAAGAAAAGATAAATGAAAAGTATGAAAATTCATCAAGAATTAATCCATTCAAGACAGGACATGTTGAAGATTTTAATTTTTGGTATTTCCTAATAGGCATCATAGGCATAATGTATGGTAGCATGAGTTGGCAGGGAAGTCAGGCATATAACAGCTCTGCAAAAAGTGCGCATGAGGCAAAGATGGGATCTGTTCTTGCAGGATTTAGAGGACTTCCGCAGGGTTTATTTTTTCTATTAGTACCAATTCTGATCTATGTATTCATGAATCATAATGCATACCAAAGTATTGCTGATTCCGTCACCCTTTCTCTTAAGGGTTTGGAAACTGACACTCTTCGTTCACAAATGAGAGGACCACTTGTTCTCTCTACTGTTCTTCCAATTGGACTTTTAGGCGCATTTGCAGCTTTGATGCTTGCCGCATTTATCAGTACCCATGATACATATCTCCACTCTTGGGCAACCATACTTGTGCAAGATGTAATAATGCCATTTCGAGATAAACCATTCGATAAGGAAACACACTTAAGGGTATTGAGGTATGCAATTATGGGAGTTGCAGTATTTATCTTTCTTTTCAGTTTATTATTCCAGCAAAATCAAAAGATAGCCTTATTCTTTGCAATCACTGCAGCAATATTTGCTGGAGGATCAGGTGCAGTGATAATTGGTGGATTATATTGGAACAGAGGTACTACATCAGCAGCCTGGTCAGCAATGATTGTAGGTGCGTGCATTAGTGTTGGAGGAGTTCTAGTAAAACAGCTATCAGAAGAATGGCTTAATGATACAACTACATATTTAGTATTAAAAGAGATTCTAATCTTTATTAGAAATATTAATGGCCAAGAATATTGGGCAATTAGCATGGGTTTTTCTGCTTTAATCTACGTTTTAGTTTCTCTATCAAGCAAAGTTAAACCATTTGACATGGATAAGTTACTAAATCGGGGAGAATACGCCATAGAGGGAGAGAAAAAGATCGTTAATGAAAATACTGAACTTGGATGGAAAATCTTTTTGATGGGTGAAGAATTCACAAAGGGTGATAAATTAATATACATATTAAACTATATATGGACAGGGATTTGGACGATTGTTTTCATAGTCGGGACCATATACAATCTCTCTAACGATGTAAGTAATGCCACTTGGATGTTGTTTTGGAAGAATTACATATATGTTCATATAGCAATCTCTTTATCCATCATAGTTTGGTTTACAATAGGTGGATTTCAAGATCTTAAGATAATGATGGAAAAATTAAAAACTGACGAAAGAGACCATGGTGATGATGGTTGGGTTTCAGAATGATACAATATGAATAAAAAAGAAACAGAGGTTATACTACAACGTATCGAAAACTGGTACAATCGAATCCAAGATTTATTTATTTATGATCAGAAAGTATTTCAGGCTGAATACGGATGGTCCAAGGAACCAGTCTCATTCAACGATAGACTTTCTCTTGATTACAAGCCAATCAAAGAGGGGGAGCCATGGGGAGGGAAGTGGGAAAGCGCTTGGTTTCATTTGACTGGTAAGGTTCCCCAGGAATGGACTGGTAAAACGGTTTATGGTGATTTAGATTTTTCAGGAGAGGGGTTGGTGTTTGATAATCGTGGAATAGCAATGCAAGGAATCACTAATGCATCTATTTGGGACTCTAACTTTGCTCGAACTCGTGTACCATTAATAGATGCTTGTAATGGTGGGGATGATATTGACATATGGGTTGAAGCTGCTGCAAATTCTTTGTTTGGTGTATTTACCGACCCAGACCCTGCCGAAAACAGTCCAAAGCGATACGGTTGGTTTGATGCTAAGGTTGAGAAGATTAATTTTGGTATTTTTGATGCTACGCTATGGAATCTATATCTTGATGCAAGGATCCTAAGAGGGCTAATCAAACATCTTGACAAAAATTCAGTTAGGAGATCTAGAGCTATTCTAGCATTAAATAATTGTATAGATGAATTTCGTGATGATTCTAGAAATGCACTTAAGGCCAATGAATGTCTCCACGATGAATTAAATAAAAGTTCAAGCGAATCAGACCTTGACGTATCTGCAATTGGTCACGCTCATATCGATACTGGTTGGCTTTGGCCTGTTAGAGAGACTATTAGGAAATGCGGTAGGACATTTGCAACTCAATTAAATTTAATCGATAAGTATCCAGAATATGTGTTTGGTGCTTCACAGCCTCAACATTATGCATTCATCAAGGAATATTATCCAGAAATATATGAACGAATAAAAAATGCTGTGAGTTCAGGGAATTGGGAACTGCAAGGAGGTATGTGGATAGAGGCAGATTGTAATTTGATTAGTGGGGAGTCAATGGTTCGGCAACTACTTCATGGAAAAAACTTTTTCAAAGATGAATTTGACATAGAGGTAGATAATTTGTGGTTGCCAGATGTTTTTGGTTATTCTGCAGCTCTTCCACAAATATTAAGAAAAGCAGGTGTGAATTATTTTTTAACTCAGAAACTTTCCTGGAGTCAGTTCAATGAATTTCCTCATCATACTTTCAACTGGCGTGGAATTGATGGGACAGAAGTTTTAACTCATTTTCCGCCAGAGAACACCTATAATAGTGAATTGGATACTGAATTCCTTATGCCAGCCCAAACAGGATTTAAAGAGAAGGATAAGCTAAATGAATTTATTTCTTTATTTGGGGTAGGTGATGGTGGTGGTGGCCCAAAGCCAGAAAATATAGAATTGGGTAGGCGAATGAGCAATCTCGAAAACTCTCCTAGAGTTAAATTTGATTCAGCTAAAAATTTCTTCCACAGATTGGATGATCATAGGGAAAAGCTTGATACTTGGGTAGGAGAACTTTATCTCGAACTGCATAGGGGAACGCTTACTACACACGGGCTGGTAAAAAAACAAAATAGAAAACTGGAATACAAGTTACGTGCTGTTGAGATGTTGTGGTCTTGTTTACCATTGAGTAAATATCCAAATAATGAATTTGATTTGATGTGGAAAAAATTATTATTGAACCAATTCCATGATATCATACCTGGATCTAGTATAAATCTTGTCTATCAAACAACTCACGCGGAGTATGATCAAATTCATCGTGGATGTGATGAACTGATGGATAATGCTGCAAAAATGCTATTTGAGGAGGATGAGAATTCATTTGTTTTGGTTAATAATTTATCATATGTCTGGAAGGGTACCATAAAGGTTCCAGATGGATTTAGGGGTTATTCATTATTTACTGAAGATGAGAAAAATCTTGAGATTCAAGCAGTTGGAGAAGAGACTTATGCTAGTGTTGAACTCGAACCCTTATCATTTAAAACCATTAAAAGGGGTGACAAACTAGTTCTGAATGATAATGGTGATCAAAGCAATGTGCTTGAAAACTCATTTATAAAGTATAAGTTCGAAAATGGCACATTGGTATCCATATTTGACAAAACATTAAACAAAGAGTTCTTATCAGGTATTGGTAACATAATATCGCTTTATGAAGATCGCCCCAATAATTGGGATGCTTGGGATATTGATTTCTTTTATAGAAATGCTTTAATGGAAACGGCTACTTTAGAAAATATTGAATCTATTCATAAAGGAAATGTCTTTGAACAGATAAAATTTAAATTTTCCATTGGGAGTTCTAAAATTGAGCAAACAGTTATACTGAGTGCACATTCAAAACGGTTAGATTTTAAGACAAGTGTTGAATGGAAAGAGAGACATAAAATGCTTCGTGTTCATTTTCCGGTTAGTATTAGACATGACCAAGCATCTTATGATATTCAATATGGTTATGTTAAGCGAAACACTCACCGGAATACTAGCTGGGATAAAGCAAAATTTGAGGTGGTTGGGCATAAGTATGTTGACTTATCTGACAATGACCATGGGATTGCTCTCATGAATGATTGTAAATATGGACATATGGTTCACGATAACTTATTGGATTTAAATTTGTTGAGATCGCCAACTAATCCAGATCCAGATGCTGACAAGGGATTACATTCATTTACATATAGTGTTTTTCCACATGATAGGGATTTGATTCATTCAGATGTAATAAGGGAATCTACATGCCTAAATCAGGAACCTATCCTTTTTACTGGCTATAAAACTGAGCTAGAATTCCCGGTGAAACTTTTTGGGGATGGTTTAGAGCTATCTGTTTTGAAAAAGGCAGAAAAAGAAGATTGTTTGATTATTAGAATCATTGAAACATTGGGCAAGAGATCTAAAGGCTCAATATTAATAAATGGCACTATCACTGAATGTGATTTAATGGAATGGAATGAGGTTGCAAAGCCAATCATTTTGGAAGGCGAATTAGAAATAAACCTTACTCCTTTTGAAATAAGAACCTATAAGGTTGCTTTCTAATAATGAAGATTAATTTTGTTTAGAAATAGATATAGAATTTTATTCTTCTCAATTTATTTAATAGTAAAACAACCTATTTTAATTAACTTTCGCGGTTATTAAATTAGTCAATTGAGTTTTATACTTAATGAAAATGAAATCAAAAATACTTCTCCTCACTTTTTTTCACTTATCTTTTCTGATTGGACAGGATGACAGCACTAAAGCTGTTGAGTGGGGTTATTTGGACTCCACTGCAGGGGTATATTACCTTGACCAAGTTCCATATACAGGCCCTGTCATAAAACAATTAGACATAGGTATGTTAATGGGTGAATTCAAAGATGGTATCAAACACGGCCTATGGCAAACTCTTAATCAGATTGGTGATCCAATAATGATTGGAAATTTTGATGAAGGTAGAAAAAATGGAAAGTTCGAACAATGGTTTGATGATGGTGCTACTAGGCATAGAGAATTGATTGCAACGTTTAATCAGGATAAATATGTGGATGTATATAAAGAATGGTATGAGAATGGAAAAAGATCCATTAAGGGATTCTATGTAAATGGTAAAGAAGAGGGTAAGTATTCTGAATGGTATGAGAATGGAAAAAAAGCTTTAAAGGCAAGATTTATCAATGGAATTCCAGATGGCTGGTACAGAGAATGGCATCCGAATGGGAAAAAAGCTCTAAAGATAAAATATGAAAACGGAAAAGAAAACGGTCCTTGGCTTCAGTGGTATGAGAATGGAAAAAAAGAAATGAAAATTAATTATGTTAATGGGATACCAAGAGGTAAGGCAACATTTTGGTTTCCAGATGGTTCATTAAGAGGTGAGGGTATTGTAAGAAGTGAGGTTCCTGGTGGAGGTTGGATCTTGGTTGACCCAGAAGGGAATAAAAAGGTATATAAATAAAAAAGCCCCAACCTGGGGCTTTTTTATTATTTCAACATCTTATCGATTATTTATAAAATTTAGCCCACTTTGAATCAGGCGAAACTGAAAGCAATTCTTGCTCAAACTTTCTTGCTTTTGATTTTTCTTCAAGTTTTTTATAGATTTGAATCACGTAGTGTGTCACTTCTGGAATTTTTTCGTGCTCTGGGTTTTTCTGTTTTAGAGCTGTGAGAGTGTTCAATAATTTTCCTAATGCTTTATTTAACTCAACTTTGCTAGGGCCTTTCATGGATTGTCTGTAATAGAGGTGGTGTAACGCTTCATCCTCAGCCTCAGCACCTCTGACACCAGCAACAGCTGTTATCTTTTCAACTTCATATCCAGCATCAGCAACATCTTCAATATCGTTCCAAACGGTATTGTCCCACATTGCATCTAAGTCTACATCATCTTCATCCTGAGCCCAAGTGAGACTAAAAAAGAATGCTATAATTAAAAATGTTTTATCCATTACAATCCAAATATACGAAAGATTAATCAAATTTTTCAAATTTTGGTGTATTTTCTCCCATACTTTCTATAAAGTCTAACTGAGTGACAAGTTCTGGCTTAGCTTTTTTAACTTCTTCATAGTATTCTAGTGCCTCATCATATTTATACATCCTATATAGGGCAACAGCAAGATTAACTTTGTAATCCATTTCACCGAAATCATTTGTTACTGCCTTTTTAAAATAATCTATCGCCATTGAATAGTTTCCTAATCTTGCAAATGTTACTCCAATAGTGTTATCACTTCGAGCTCTCCGTTTTCTAAAATCAATCTTTTTTATGTCTTCTGGTTTTACATCCTTAGGTGGTTCCTTTAGTTCTACTAGACCCTTAGATGATCCTTCTGCAAGTTCAGCCTCTAGATCATCAGATATTTTAACCGTAGGTCCATCTGTTGGTCCTGCGATACTGGATTTGGCCGCTCCGAATACCTTATCAAGTTTTCCTTCAAACATGGGGTCTAGCATTACGACCTCTTCATATTTTTGTTTTGCTAGACCTTTGTTTCCAAGCATAAACTGAGATATCGCAATATTTAAAAGGAAACCTGCATGCTCTCCTGCCTGTTGTATGGCTTGTTCATAGAATTCGATGGCTTTAACATATTCTTCTGTTTTGGTATAACATACACCAAGAGTATTGATTGCGTCTGGGAATACTGGCTTCATATTAATAGCTGTTTCTAGCATCCCAATTGCTTCTTTATATCTTTTGAATTCCATGTACTTGACACCTGCATCGTAATAGTCCTCTGCAGCAACTAACTTGCTTCCAACAGAATTATATACTATCTGCTCTAGCCACATTCCATACTGTTTGATATCCTCTTTGAGAAGATTATTTATGCCATCAATTACTGGCATCGGCATATCTGGCGTAACATGTGATCCTGCTAGGTATTTTGCTGAAGCTTCCTTTACTGATATTTCGTTAACATAATTTTCTGCTTTCATTTCATTATACTTTAAAGCTCCTTGTTTCCATGCTGAAAAAAATGGTTTTCCAACTAATGTCGCCTCAATTGGTATCCAAACTTTATCATTTAATACCACAACCTCGTTCTCATCAAGAAAATATTTGCTTACATCGTCAGGCTTTACTCCGCTGTCAAACATCAGAAAAATATGTCCTGCGCCAGGTTTGAAAACATCCAAGAACATCGATTCAATACCAAGATTTGCAAGTAGAGATCCATAGAGTGCAGTTAGATCGTCGCAGTCACCAATTTTATCTCTCAACATGTCACCTGGATATTTAACGGTATCGAAAGCCGATTTATCATCAGCAATATCTAAAAAAGGTGTCTCTAGATCAATATTATAGACAAGACCGTGAGTGCCCAAAGCATCATAAAGAATTATCGCCCGTCCAAGGTTGCTCCGACCAAAATAATCGTTTAACACAGGGGTGTAATACTGAATGAAATTTCTTGAGAATTTATCAACGACCGCATCTGCAGGGGTAACATAGCAAGCAATCATGTCAGGGTTGCTCCAGGTCAGTTTTCCTTTACCAAGTACGTACGATGATTCCATTTTTTTCTGAGCTAATTTTTCTTCACCACCTTGTTTATATGTTACTTTTACTTCTGGTTGGACTAAGTTATCAAAGGTTGCTTTTTTTGATGTTAATACATCACTGCTAAAGGATATTCCCACATCGTATTCCTCATCAGATTTTGGAGGCAATGTAACAGACTCTGAGTGTGGATTATCCATCATGGTGGGAACGAACAGTGATACATTTACTGGTAGGTCTTCATCAGAGATGTTTTTCAAACCAACTTTTATGAATGGCTCTGATTCATAGTACCGATGTAGTGATCGAAATATCGGGTTGTGCGCTATGGTTGTTTTTGTAATGCTTACGACTGCAGGGCTTAGTTGAAGTGAGAGAGTTATGCGATGTGTTGGTTCTAAATAAGGATGACTTTCGTATCCATATTCCATGACAATTGTTTTTAATTTGATTGAAAGACCAGCTGATGGGACGAGTATCTTTTCATCGCCAGATATATCTTGCTCAACACCCCCTCTAAGACTAATCCGACTGGCTATGACATACTCTGCCCCTAGGTGTAATCTGTCTCCAACATCTGCAGCCAAGGTAAGACCATTAAGTGGAGCGTAACTAATTCCAAGTTTAAATGCTTGTCCTAAAACCTTTTCGTTGGTTTTATCTTTGTAGGATACGGATGTGCCTCCAAGATCAAATAATCCAAGACCTAGTTTTAGATTTTTCAATGGTTGAATCAACAATCCTGCATCATATCCTAGCCCTGAACTTTTTCCATAGGAAGATTCATCCAATAGCATGTCTCTCATTAGGTATTTAAGGGTAAAGCCAACTGAAAATAATTTTCCTGGCTGATAGCCTATCGCAAAATTCAATTTATTTTCCGAATAGGATAATTCACCATCATCATGGCCAACACTGGACCAATCGAAACCAAGTGCAATTTTATCTGAGAATGGCCTCACGAATCCCAAGTATGATTGTATGATGCCTAAGTTATAAAGGTTGGCGTAGGTTGAGGTGAACTCAGTTCTCCTAAGACCAGGGAGTCCTGCGGGATTCCAGGTAATGGCATTTGCATCATCTGCAATAGCAGTGAATGCACCGCCCATGCTAAGTGGCCGTGTTCCAACAAATAATTGATCATATTGAGCAAAAATAGAAGCTGTTAGAAAGAGAAAAGTAAAGAACTGTTTCATCTATTTAAAACACCCACAGTTGTTCTAAGAATCGTATCTTCCTTCTCAAGAGTTACGATATAAAGACCACTAGGTACGATGTCACCATTTGAATCTCTTCCATCCCAATTCAGGATTTGATGTCCTGGTTGAGTTATGGTTTCTGGTTTAATTATCCTTTTTAATCTTCCAGATAGATTAAAAATTCTTGCAGTAACCTCTTCTGAGGTTTCAAGAGAATACATGATGTTCGTTTCAGTGAATTCAAAAACAGATCCTGAGCCACCCGGAGAAAAAACTCTTGGTTGGCATACGATGGATTCTACATCTATTGAATCAGACATAAGAGTATTGTCTGTTGACACAAATGCCCCATAGGTCCCAAAGTTCTCAACCTGAACCTGCATGAACGAGGCTCCATTGATCGATATTTGTGAACCTCCCATCTTTAATACTGGTAACACACCATTGATGGAAGTATCCACTAATCCGATGAAAGGTGTCATCCCCGAATCTGGCATTGCTATCCATTCACCACCAAGTTCCAAGCAATCTGAAAAACTATTTAATTCAAGATTAAAATACTGATTTACTGATTCTGTGATCAAACAGGTACTGTCTGGGAAGCCAATTCTTAAAATACCTGGTTTCAACAATGACCGATCAAAAGGTTCAATGTCATATAGATCAGATATGAGATAAGTAATTCCTCTATCTACCTCATAAATGTAGGAACTAGAATCGGGTGGCACATTTTGACCTTTG
This sequence comes from Fidelibacterota bacterium, assembly GCA_002718655.1. Lineage (GTDB taxonomy): Bacteria > Fidelibacterota > Marinisomatia > Marinisomatales > UBA1611 > NZWG01. Next base: position 7,187 of record PBFM01000031.1, on the reverse strand, counting down.
ATCGATATCGATATGTCATTAGTGACTGCATTTTGAGGTAAAAGAATGCTTACATTACCATCCTGACTAATCGCTGTCCCCCCAAATGTTGAGATTATGCTTTCTGGTGTTTTGTATATGGAAGCACGGGTCATTTTATTTTGCCTATCATCCTGAGCACCGTAAACGTGTACATGAATTGCTTTACCATTGTAGTCATCAGGTAGGCTCAGTACACCTGTCCACTCGTCACCATTAAAACTTTGTTTTTCTACTAAAAGTGAATCATCTTCAGATCCAGCTTCTCCTATGTCTGGATATAATGGGTGTGTAACAAGTATGGTTGGTTCAACGTTAAGATCAAGGTAGAAATCTTCTTTAAATTTTACCACAAGAATAATCTGGTCAGAAGAAACATAGTTTGCTCTGATGGTATCGATGGTAGGTGGGGTAACATCAATGTAAAAATATTCCCTATTTGACCAGTCTGATTTAGCAAGCCCATGATCGATGGCACGAACTCGCCAACTGTAGCTGCCCTCTTTCATGTTTTTTAATGTTTTTTGGGCTTCAAAATTTCCATTGACCTTTACATATCCGAACTTACCGATACCATATTTCCCCGTACTTATTGCGTGATCATTATTCCGGTCTTCTGATCCAACTTGTATCTGATACCTTAATCCAAGCTCTGGTGTTGAACCACCATTGGCATTATCGGGATCAACAGGTGGATTCCATTTCAAAGTAATCTTGTCATTATCTATGCTAGAATCATCTAATAGATAGGGAGGATTAGGTGCCTTGTTTGGATTCTCTAATGATTCAAGATTATCATATACTTTTGATACCACATCCTGATTTGCTTTGAATCCGGAAAGGAAAAGGTCTAAGTCTCCATCTGCATCATAATCTTCCCACTGTGTAAAACTTATCCCTACGCTGTCAATAGATAATGATTGGTCAATTATAAAATCATTATTTTCTTGCTTGAATATCAATGTTCTGGGTTCCGATCCTAATAACCAATCAGGTGGTGGTGCATAAGTACTAGACTGTCCTGTTACGATGAGATCTAGGTCCCCATCATTATCATAATCCCCCCATGATGGTTTGCCATAATAAACCCCATCCATGATATGAGTTACAATAAATGAATTGATGCCATTTTGGACTACATATGTTACTAGATCTTGGTTAGCATTTAATCCAGTCAACGCAAAATCATCGTAGCCATCGCTGTTATAGTCACCAAATGCTATTGCACCTGCTGTCACACCAAAAATCTCTGACTCCCACGTCATTGATTGAGTCAGAATATTGTCTGGATTATTTAGATAGCATCGCATCCTTAAATTTTGTTGTGCTGCATCAGCTCCAATGGTTACGAGATCTAGCCTTCCATCGAGGTTGAGATCGGTCCAGTGAACCATCCCAGGGTATATTGGCACCAGATCAGTTTGATTGGTGTCAAGCCTAAGTATGCCATCATCGTTGTAAAAAACATCAAGACGCCTATTAAATTGATATGGATAGTAACCATCCCAACCAGCGTGTACATAATCAAGGTCTCCATCGTTATCATAATCCCCCCAGTGATGGGAGTTAGACCCGCCTGCGGCCACGTAATCTTGATAATCATCTAAGTTTTTATCTAAAAAGAGTTCTGACTCAATATCTTCAACAAACTTTTCTTGTTCTGGATCATATTTATAAAAATATGTTCTTACGTAAGGCCAAAAATCAATTATCTGTAAACCATTTATTGATAGGTCTAAATAACCATCATTATCATAATCAACCCAAGAAAGATGACCCCCAACAACAGCTTCAATATCTTGGCCAACATCTTGGGTCAGTAATCCATTTTCATTAGTAAATATTTTTGTGATGCTTTCATTTGAATAATCTTGTCCAGTGAGAGCAATATCCATATAACCATCATTATTGTAATCGGCCCACCCTCCAGTTGAAAAATATACTCCTGGTAAGGATTGAGTCGACTCGACCAATCTACCAATAAAAAGAGTGTCCTCCCGCGACCAACTGGACTTTTGACCAGACCCATCCATGGTCTGCACTGCCCAATAGTATGTGCCATGTGGTATCTCATTGAATTCACGAATTAGCCTTTGTCCTACATTAGACGTATTATAAGGTATGGATGATGACAAGAGTTGATTTCCACCAGAGGAAGTGCCAATGCGTATGTTGTAAGATAGACTATTTGGTTCATCAATGTCATCAGAACCAGACCCCCAAGAGAAAATGGCTCTTGAGCTTACTGCAAAGGCTGTTAGGGCATTGGGTGAGTCAGGTACTTCATTTGTTGTTGTATTTCCATTTATGTAGACACGAGAAAAGGTACTGTCTGCATTTCCTATTTCTGTAGTCCCATTCACAATGATATCAGGTGCACCATCTTGATCAATATCTGAGAATTTAACAACCCGTGCACCAGGAATTTGTTTTACCTCAGTAAATGTACCATTCCCATTATTTATGTATACTCTTCCTTCCAAAGAGTGAACACGTTCAGCATATAGACTAACTGAATTAGCACCGGATATGACAAAATCTTGGAGTCCATCCATGTTAATGTCAATTGCATCAATTGTCCCATAGGCAACTGCAAAGTCAATTTGATTGGGAAGAGGCGAATACGTTCCTAGGGGTTCGTTCTCTAATATTCTTGTGACCAGTCTATTCTCGATTTTATTCCACCCGGTCATGATTAGATCTTTATCACCATCGCTGTCCAGGTCACTAAAATGAAAAGCACCAGCTTTTAAACCAATTAAAGACTCAACAGTTGTCAACTCAGATAGCCTTCCTATTGGATCATTCTTAAACAAACGCGTCACGGAAGCGGTAAAATCAGCATTCCTACCACTTATGATGAGGTCAAAGTCTCCATCCTTATCATAGTCATTCCACTCACTTGTACCATTTACAAGATTTGGAAAGAAATTGTTAAGGTCATTAACGAAAGCATTTCCATCGTTAACATATAATCGATTGAGGATCTGGTCACTAAATTCGTTTACCCCAGTGATGAAAAGGTCGGGCTTTCCATCCATGTTAAAATCTCCAAAATTCCCGTTACTATATGTTATGGATAAATTTTGAAGCCAGGAGGATGTACTAAAACTTCCTGACCCTGAATTAAAAAGTAATTTTGACCTGGCAGAACCATTCACATAAATATCAATCTTGCCATCCATGTTCACATCTGCTAGGCTTGCATTACCGATTCCTCCAAAATATTCTGCAATGGTATCTGAATATGTAATAAAATTAGTTTCATAACCTTGGTCAAACGAGCCAACATCATTTCCAAGGGTTATGTCAATGTATAGGCCAAATCGTGTTGAATCATAACCTGAGATTATGATGTCATTATTTTCGTCATTATTAACATCTGCAATTTCTATTGAATTTGCCAAGGTTTTCGGCAGGGAATTTGATAATGAGGAATCAATTACAAATGGGTCTTGACCCATTAATAATGAAATAGATAGCCCGGCAAGGAAACTACGCATGAATCTATATTGCGTATTCATTTATGTCATGTTTTTTACTTACTGGTTAATGTCCAGACGCCATCCCAGTCATCACCTGGAGGACTATTGAGATAGTGTTCACATCTGGGGATGTATATTCTGCTAGGGTTTGTTTTTCTTCCACCGAACATTTCTTCTAGATCATCGGAGGCTTTGAAAGCCTCTATTGCTTTTTCCCATTCTTGAGTCTTGTAAAGTTCAAGAGCTTCATGATAAGCAGGTAAAATCTTCTTATATTGTTCCGGTTCTTGTCCTACTTCTGAGATCAGTTCCCATACCTTGACCGGTTCATTCTTTCCCATGACCCTTACATTATCAAGATCACGTACCACGACCTTGTCTTTAATAGGTTGATATGTACTATCTGCTATTTGGATGTAGATCCCGTATTGTTTTGCAGAGGATTCTAGCCTTGCTGCAGTATTCACGTTGTCCCCCATCATGGTATAGTTCATTCGTGCTTCAGACCCCATGTTTCCTGTTACCATTTGTCCAGAACTGATGCCTATTCGGTTTTGCATGTTATGAACGATCTCTGGCCAGCGATCACCTTCTTGTTGCCAGCCTTGGCGCAAGACATCTAGGTTCTCTTGCATTTTAATGGCAGTTTTGCAGGCCCATAGTTCATGGTCCTTTACTTCAATGGGTGCGCCGTAGAATGCAACGATCGCATCTCCAATGTACTTGTCCAGGGTCCCATTGTGTTCAAGTAACACGTCGGTCATGTCTGTTAGGTACTGATTGAGTAATGCGACAAGTTCACTGGCAGTTAATTTTTCTGAGAAAGCTGAAAAGCTTTGAATGTCCGTAAAGAACGCAGTGTGATATCCTTCCTCACCACCAAGTTGAGGTTCTGCTTTATGATCTATCATTTGGTCAATTAATTTGGGTGATATATAAGTGCCAAAGGTAGACCTTAAGAAGCGTTTGTCTTTATCCAAAATAATGAATGCATAAGAGAATACACTAAGTTGAGTAAGTGTACTTGATAAAACGGGACGTATTATTTCCCAAATAATCAAATGGGAAACAAATTGACTATACGCAAAAAGAATCCAACAGCAAGAGCCAATAATGGTAAATAAAAAACCATACATTGGTTTTTTAGGCATGCCTGCTAAAGTACCAATAATTATTGATAATAAAAAAATTGCTAAAAAATTTAATGTTGAAGATACCGGTTTTATAAAAGTATCATTTATTATGCCATGGATAACGTTTGCATGTATTTCAACTCCAGGAAAGGTTTCTTGTACAGGAACACTTCTCAGATCCATTAGTCCTGGTAAAGATGACCCAACAATTGCAGTTTTTCCTTCCCAAAATGCAGGGTCTAACATTTCTGGATCAAAAGCGTACATATATGGGATGTAGTAGAAAGTCTTATGATAACCAAAGTAATTCACATACATACGACCCTTATCATCAATGGGAATTTCTCTGACTATTTTCCCATCTTCGTTTTTAAGGATTAATAAATTATTATCAAAATCAAAAATGAATCCATCATCCGGTATTTTTAATATGTTTTTTGTTGCTGCAAGTGAAAGTGATAAGTATGTCTTTTGAGGTCCCTCAAAGTAGATAGCTGTAGGAGTTCTTCTGATAATTCCATCTTCATCTTGAGGGAAATTAGCAGCACCAGCGCCGTGTGATGCATTTAATAATTCTACATAGGTGTTACCTAATCGCTGTGCATTTGGAAGTCTTTTTGCAATATTTTCTGGTAATGTAATTGTATGTTTTAAATCATCATATCCGTGCGGGACATCATCCATTTTGTATAAGAAATTGAGAGTGTCCTCTGGTTCGAAAACAAGAGCATGGTATGTTAATACCGATTTTAAAGTACTAGAAACAAATTTATCAGGATTATTTTTCAACAAATATACTGATGCTGAATCTTTTAAAGCCTGTGGTGTGTTTTCATTTACAAGATCACGAACAAGTGAATAGGCATTATTATCCTTTTTATCAAAAATAATATCAAATAATAATGCTTTAGGATTTCCAGATGAGACCACATCTATGAGTTGTCCATGATAAGAATGAGGCCATTCAAAATAATGGCCTAATGATTCAATGGAATTTTGTTCAATATCAATTATGACCACTTCCTCAATTGAAGCTTCTGGTATGCCTGATACTGATGATTTAAGCCTTGCATCGTATGATAGATTTTCATATCTATCAATTAAACCAGTAAGCGAGAATGTGTTTTTACTTAAACCAAAATGGATTAAAGTGGAAAAGAATAAAGCAAATAAAATGCCAGAAAATATTCGTTTTTGCGTATCAGACACTGCTTATTTTCATTTGTATTTACACATTTAAAAATGACTTTCGAATTATTTCAATTATTTATTTAATCGATCTCTTTTGCGATTCCATTTAACCCATTCCGAGCTTCTATCTGCTTTTTTATCAATTTTTTTTCTGGTGAAATGTCCAGATTTGAACTTGGCAAATCCTTTTAGCTGATCAGTCTTAAACTTTTTGAATCCATCTGATTGTTCCTTCATAAAGCTATCAAAATCAGATTGTTGTTTTTTTTGAAATTCACGCAGTGCTTTTTGCTGCTCTTTTTTATATTTTTCAAAATCCTTAACTAAAGTAAAAGACTCACCTTTTTTAACATTAAATGATGTGTCCTCAAGGGTAATTCCATCTTCTTTGAATGGGGTTACTTCCACGTTACCATCATAAACATTAAAAGTAGAATGGTTAGTTGTACAGTCAAGCCTATATATTGTTCCACGGATTGCAGCAACCGCTGTAGGAGTTCGCACTCTAACTTTCTGTCCTTTGCCCGGTTTTGCATTTAGCCAAGCATGACCTGATTCTATGAAAATACCATTGTCTTTATCATTAGGGTTTTCAAGGCGAATTACTGCATTCTCTCCTATCCTGACAATTTGGGTCTTGTCAATTTTGACCTCACAACGTGATTTCTTTAGTGTCTTTATTTTTTCATTATTAAAAACACTTTGATTGAATTTAGCTTTTTGCCAGGTTTGTTTTTCTTCTCCTAAGACCATTACTTTACCAAGTGGGAGAGTTACTTTACCAAAAAGATTTTTTTTAGCATTTAATTGATTAATTAAAGCAGATATAAGAAATATAAATGTAAAAAAACAACTCTTTATCCATTGTTGATAATGTTTTAGCATGATTCAATCTACAAAAATTTGTGGAAGAATGTGATATTCTCTTGTTCAGATTAAGATTAGTATGGCCTAACTAATTATCATATAGTTTATAAATGTACGCCTTAATTTTTATAAATAGTTAAACAAAGTATTTCTCCTACAATATCTAAATGATCCAGGTGCTGAAGGTGATTATATTTTAGTTGATTTAGGCAGTATTGGTTAAAATTTTAGAGATAATTATTGACAAGGAAAGGAGATAACTAGGATGCAAATTTGTATTTAAAAGTCACCTCCTTTCATCCACATACCTCTTAAAACTATTAAAAAATATCATAATAATTCAAAACAAATCTTGGAGTGGAAATTTTTCCCAATTTCCAAAAGGATAACTCATATATAACAGGGGGCGATTACTTTAAACCTAATTAATCTTATATAAATTTGGATAGAATTAGTTTTCTTTGTTATCTAGATGGACAAAATAAACCATATT
>PBFM01000030.1 GCA_002718655.1 Fidelibacterota bacterium | reverse complement strand
GGTCATCATCGTTTGACTTGGGATGGGACCAATGACCAGGGACGGAAAGTATCTGCAGGTATCTATCTTTGCTCCATTGGTTTTATGCAGTGGAAACTAAACCTAAAAGTTATCTATCTTAAATAATCCCATAATCTACATTTCATTTAAAATTTTTTTTTATTTATGATTATTATTTATCAATCAAAATGAACATTAACACCTAATTTCCAGTTTAAAAGACCTGAGATTCCCATTTCTTCTATGGCAATCACACCATCTGATTGAATAAGTATGGCGATGTCTTTTGCGAGGTTATCAAGTTCCGATTCATCTAAGTATTGCTTAAGATTTCTAAAGGTTTCCTCAAGGAAAATCTTCTGCTGAGAAGCATTTTGGTTCTTGAATGAATAGGAGCAATCATTCAATGCCTGGTCAACTTCGGATTTATCGATGTCTGGCCATCGATTCTCTACCATTTCAGACCATGTTTTGATTTCCTCATTTACTATTTTACCATCGGATTCCATTAGGGTCACAAAAAGATAAGCCACTGATTCAATCTTATTCATTTTTTTTGGGTCTTCGATTATTTTTGGTAATATCATATTGGCATAAGGTTGATTAAAATTAATTTTTTTGGTGATTAACTGTTCCAATCATAAACAAAATTACATAACATTGAAAATAAATAAATTTTTTGATTTATATATCAATTGAAGGCCTTCAAAAATCTATAAATAAATTAAATAGGTTTCATATTTATCCAAATATTTATAATAATTTATATTACGTATTCAAGGCAATAAACAATGAAAAAATTAACAATTTTAATTCCTTTAATTATTTTAGTAATCGTTAGCGGGTGTGCGACCGTATACCTTTCTCCAGATGGCCAGAGCTTATCCGATTCGCATGGGATAATTGCTATTTTACCACCTGATGTCATTCTAACTTCAACCAAGGGTATGTCGGCAGATGGTATAAAACAACAGCAAGAGGATGAATCAAGAGTTTTTCAACAAGAGATATATTCATATATGTTAATGAGAAAGTCAAAAGGTCAAATGGTAATTGATATTCAAGATGTTGGTGAGACCAATGCCATATTAAATAAAAATAAAGTCAAAATATCTGATATGAGTTCTGGAGATTTGTGTGTCTTACTAGAGGTCGATGCGGTGTTAGCTTCCCAATTCAGTTTATCGAAACCTTTTTCTGAAATTTTGGCAGTAATACTATATTTTTTAACAAACCTCCTTCCAGCAACAAATGAAGTAAACGTTTCAATGAGTCTGAAAGATTGTAGCCAAAAATCACTTATATGGAAATACGATCATAAATATTCTGGTAACATCATATCTAGCCCTAATTCATTAATCAAGGGTCTCATGTCTGATGCAAGCAGAAAAATGCCATACTTTAAATAATTCATTGATGATACGATACTTATGTTTATGGGTGAAATTGGTTACCCTAACATCTTGACTATATCAAAAATCAATCATCATTATAATGACCTTACCGTTAGATTCATACATCTTTTCAAGAACTAGAAAAGCAGTAAAAAATCGCACAGTACTGGCTGCAATGACAAATAAGCAGAGTCATCAAAATGGTGTCATCTCCGACGCAGAGATCAAATGGTTAAAAATAAGAGCAAAGGGTGGATTTGGGATCATTACCACTGCAGCAGCAAATATCTCAGAGGATGGAAAGGCATGGGAAGGTGAAATTGGTATGTTTGATGATATGCACATAGATAGGCTTACTGAACTAGCTCGCTCGATACATAGCCATGGTAGCTTGCTTTTAGGGCAATTGTTTCATGGCGGAATGCGCTCTCCACAGAAACTGACTGGAACAATACCAATTTCTGCAAGCAAAATAGAGTGTGATATATCCTATAGTGGATATACTCATTCCGTATCATCGAGAGAGATTAGTAAACTGATTACAGATTTTACTTCAGCTGCAGTTCGTTGTCACGAGTCAGGTTTCGATGGGGTGGAACTTCACGGCGCGCACGGATATTTAATATCTCAATTTTTAGGTAAAAAGACAAATTTTAGAAATGACATATGGGGTCAAGACTTGTGCGGCCGATCAAAACTATTAAAAGATATATATCTATCAATAAAACAAAATGTTCCAGATTCATTTATTGTTGGCATTCGATTGTCACCCGAAATTAAGGATATGGGAATATATTTGAATGATACGATGCACCTAATTTCTCGATTGAGTGATATGGGCGTAGATTTCATTCACTTATCGTGCTGGGATGTCTTTGCAGATTCAGGGTTTTTTCAGCAAAAACGTAAAACATATACAGAGATTATTACAGAAAATTACAATAATCTACCGACCATCATCAGCACTGGAAGTGTCTGGTCATATACTGATGCGAAAGATTTAATTCTTCAAGGTGCAGATCTCATTGGAGTAGCAAGAGTTGGTATTGCATATCCTGATTGGCCAAAAAACCTTATTGATGATGGATACAAGCCAAAACTTCCACCGTTTACAATACAGCATTTGAAAGAGGCAGGGTTGAGTGATGTTTTTATTGATTACATGCGGAATTGGAAAGGATTTGTGATTGATGAATAATATGATTTTCCATCCAACCATTTGCAATATATGGAAAACACTTATCAAAAACTTTTTACAAGTAACTTTATTTTTTCCTTTATGTTCTAGTTTGGTTTTAAGTAAAGATGCTTTTTGTGAAAATTGTCACTCGCATAATGATTATGAAAATAACATGCCTCTCCACAATGCTCTTGATCGAAAATATAAAAGCATTGAGGTTGACATAGTATTGGATGATGATGTATTGTATGTTGCTCACCATCCATGGCTAATAAGGAAAGATAAGCTTCTTGAGACATTATATTTAAATGATTTGTGGGTCGAATATTTGGGTAATAATAAAAAAATATATGAAAATAACAATACACTTATTCTATTGGTAGACATAAAAACATCAGGTATGAAGACTTATTTTGCACTGCGTGAGATTCTTAAAAAATATAGGCCAATGCTGAGTAAAGTAATTGATGGGTCAATGACAATCGGAGCAATTACAGTAGTATTGTCAGGGAAAATACCAAAAATTGAGCATCTTCAAAAATTGCAAGAAAGATATATTTTTCTTGATGGTAGATTATCAAACCTTGGTAAAAACATAGGTGCGGATTTAATGCCTCTTATCAGTGTGAATTGGAAAGATGAATTTAACTGGAAAGGAAAGAATAAGATTAAAAAGAAAGAATCAAACTATCTTCGTTGGTTAGTGAGTCGGGTACATTTAGAAAATAAAAAGATAAGATTCTGGGGTGCGCCTGATAATAAAAGGGCATGGGGAACATTGTTATTAAATGGGGTTGATCTTATTAATACTGATAAGGTTGTTGAGCTTTATGAATTCATGAATGATAGGTAGTTGATACTATGGTACTTTTTCTCAATGTTTTTTTGTGTATTTAATGATAGGTAGATTTCGTAATGATAATGAAAGTAGAAATCATCAAATCCATTGGTCCTAACCTTATCTTATTTATTGTCACGTATTTCTTATCTCATACTTTGGTTTTTTCATCGGATTTTGACATGAAAAAGGAACTAGCCAAGCTAGCCTTGCTTGATACATTCCCCGACAACCCAGGGTTTTACAATGTACAAGGCATTAAATACTACAAGAAAAAAATGAAGAATGTGCGTAATGAATCTGAACTTTATTTCAATCATTTTGATCTAGCTTACCAGTATTTATGTTCAGGATACATAGACAGTGCATTAATGCATTACAATATGGTTCCTGATGCGATGTGGAATAATGCATTTAGGTCCAATCCTCATAAGTTTGATAAATACATGTACCTAGCATTGTGTCATATGAGAGATGGAGAGCAGATTAATTGTGAGGAAGGTCACAATGAATATTCATGTATTTTACCATTAGCAGAGAAGGCATTGCACATCGATCAAAATGGATCAAGGAAGGCAATATCATATTATAAAAAATCATTAGATAGGTTCCCAGATAACCATAAAGCCAAGTGGCTAATGAATATTGCCTATATGACCGTAGGTGAATATCCTGGAGGTGTTCCAAAGAAATATTTCATTGATTTTGAAAAGTTTCCACAATATGAGAAACTACCGTATTTTCTTAATGTTGGTACAAGATTAGGTGTTGATGCACATACATTTTATGGTGGGTCTATTACAGAAGATTTTAACAACGATGGTTTTCAAGATATTTTTGCAACATCTACTGATCTTGAGACCAATGTTTCTTACTATGTTGCAGACCGGAGAGGAGGTTTTGTTGACCAAACGAATAAAGCTGGTCTCTCTGGAATTACTGGTGGATCGCATTGCCTGCAAGCAGATTATGATAATGACGGATATATTGATATTTACATAGTCAGAGGTGGTTGGTTAAGAAAAGAAGCAGGGAAAAAGCATCCAAACTCTCTATTGAAAAATAATGGAGACGGTACGTTTTCAGATGTCACCCATGAAACAGGCTTGCTTGAATACTACTCAAGCCATACTGCATGCTGGGGAGATTATAATAATGATGGTTGGGTTGATTTATTTGTTGGTAATGAAAATGGTGTGTCTCAGCTTTTTGAGAATAAAAATGGTTACTTTACAGATGTTAGTCGTTCAAGCAGAATGTATGTCAATGGTCTTGTTAAAGGATCATTCTGGGGAGACTACAATAATGATGGTAATTTAGATATTTTCATTTCTATTTCTGGTGATAAAAATCTGCTTATGACAAATAATGGGAAAAATTCAAATGGGCAATTCACTTTTTCAAATTCGGCGCAATACGCTGGAGTAACCGGACCGATAAATAGTTTTCCTTGTTTCTTTTTTGATTTTAATAACGATACCTATTTGGATATTTTTGTTTCAAGTTATCCTATGTCAGTTCAGTCATTATCTCAACAATATGTAGAGCAAATAAAAAATATAGAATATTCCAGTCTGTATTTAAATAATGGAGATGGGACGTTTAGGGATGTTGCTAAGAAAGCAAATCTAGATCGTTCCATAGAAGCAATGGGATTAAATTTTGGCGATGTTGATAATGATGGATGGTTAGATTTCTATGCAGGAACTGGTTTCCCATCACTTGATGCCATTATACCGAACCTTCTTTTTAGAAACAGCGAGGGAAAAAAATTTGAAGAGGTTAGCAACGCGGGTTTTGGTCATCTTCAAAAAGGCCATGGTATCAGCTTCTCTGATTTGGATAATGATGGCGATCAAGATATTTATCACAGCCTAGGTGGGTTTGTCAAAGCTGATGCTTTTTGGAACATGCTACTTGAGAACCCAGGAAATGAAAATAACTGGATTACACTTGAGTTAGAAGGCGTTGTGTCTAATAGGTCGGCAATTGGAACTTCAATCACGATTTCTATCGAAGACAAAAATAGACTAAGAAAAATACACAGAATAGTTGGTACTGGAGGAAGCTACGGGTCATCAAGTCTTCAGCAGGAGATAGGAATTGGCAGTTCTAAAAATATTAAATCGATTCAAATATTTTGGCCGAGTACGGGAAAGATGCAAGAGTTCACAAATGTTTTATCAAATAACTTTTATCATATTAGAGAAGACTCGAATGAGATAAAACTAGTAAAAAAACAAAAAGTGTCCTTTAGTGAATTTCAGAATAAGCATGAAATCAATCACCATCACCACCATTAATTAAAAATTAGATTAGAGGATGAAGCTTATTTCCAATTTTTTATTAATTATTACATATGGTTTTTTAGTTTAGTTAGTATGTAATTAGATTTTATTATGGAAAATTATATTGCAATGAATAGATTCAAGATTAAGCTTGGTAGAGAGTCTGAATTCGAAAATATTTGGAGAATGAGGGAGACACACCTCGATGAGATAAGAGGCTTTAAATCATTTCGCCTTTTAAAAGGTCCAGCTAATGATGAACATATTCTGTATGTGTCGCACAGCATTTGGGACTCTAGACTGGATTCTGAGAACTGGAAACGGTCTGAAGCCTTCAAAAAAGCACACAGTGGAAGCTCTAGCACGAAGGGAATCTATCTTGGGCATCCTGAATTCGAAGGATTTAAAACGGTGATTTGAAACCAAGAATTATTATCTAATAAAAGAGAAAAAATATTAAAGAACCCATATAACCAGTTTTAAATAGAACTAAAATGAGAAGAGTGATGAACAGTAAATTACGAATATTAATTTTTGCAATCTTGTTGTTACAGGTTACATATCCGCAGATTACCGATTTGAGTGAGGAGTGGGAGACCAATATGTCTTTTGAACTTGCTGACGAACTAGAGAATGTGGTGGCTACCCAAATTGCTACACTGCCTAATACACTTGGGTTCATTGTTATACACAAGGGAAAGATTGTTTCTGAAAATTATTATGGAAGTGACCTCGAAACTTCAATTAATATTTGGTCTGTAACAAAAAGCTTTATTTCTGCGCTTGTTGGACAGGCTGTTGATATGGGGATGATCAATGACCCTGATTCTACTGCGTCCAATTTTTTTCCTGATTACGGTATTGGATACTTAGATACCCTAACGCTCCACAACATACTAACAATGTCATCTGGATATGCTGACCAATTCTATCCTACTGATCCATTTACTTTCTTCTTTGATCCTTCACAGTGGTGGGCTCTAAATTCGACGGAGATTTTGTTGTCAATGCCCTATGCATATCCTGGTGAGTTCTACTACAATAATAGTGCATGTCATCTGAATGCACACGCCCTTTTTTACGGAACTGACATGACACCCAGCGAATTTGCAGGAGAATACCTTTTTCCTCACCTTGGGATTGATGATCCAGTATGGGAATCTGGCTACCTTGATATTAATGATGGTTCTGCAATGCTCAACCTTACACTGAGAGAAATGGTTAAGTTAGGTCAACTATATTTACAAGATGGATATTCTGGTGAAACACAGATATTATCTCAAGAATGGATTGAAAGGTCAACTCAATCACATGTAGAGACAGGAATTGATGACGAATATGGTGACCTCAGTGACTATGGTTATCTGTGGTGGTTAATAGATGATGTTGGGTCAGTATATACAGCGCAGGGGCTTGGTGGGCAAATAATAGCAGTATTTCCTGAATATGACCTTGTCATTGGTGCTCATAGTGACGTTTTTGGTGATGACATATCTGATCATTCGACAGTCCTTAATTACCGTATTCTAGAACAAATTGCACCCATTTTTGACGATCTCGCATCTAACAAGCATCACGTTACAGTGCCAAGAAAGATTTCATTGGAGCAGAACTATCCAAACCCTTTTAATTCGAAAACTAAAATTGAATATTCATTATATGAAATGACAACGGTTGAAATAACTGTTTATGACATTGGTGGAAAACTCATTAAATCTTTGTTGAGTGAAGTACAGTCAGCAGGAAGTAAGGTAATAAGTTGGAACGGTACAAATAAATTCGGAGAATTTGTGCCTTCAGGAACATATTTCTATAGAATTGAGGCAGGCCTCCATAGTCAAACAAGAAAAATGATAATCATCAAATAAGATGAAGAAAAGGTTATCATAAACAAGATTCAAATAAATCATAATAATAAGAGCTTTATTATTTTTTAAGATATAATGATATTCATTAAATAAACTGAATATCACAAAATAGAAATGGCATATGATTAAAATAGGATGAATTAATAAGATTAAAATTCATTTTCTTTTCAATCATGTATTTTGAATCACAGTTTATTTCACAAAATTTTTTTTTCTTTCAAAATATTATATATTAGGCTGTCGTATATTTAAAAAAAATTGGGGTTAGTATGGTGAGAATTCATAAATACGTTATTACTTTGCTACTTCTATCCATTAGCTGCCAGCAGTACAAAATGGAAGAGCAAGATTCAAAAGAGAATCAAAGAAAATTTAAAACCAATAGGGATTGGTGGCCTAATCAGCTTGATTTTGGTGTGCTTAAAAAACATTCCTCATTAACAGATCCAATGGGAGAAAAATTTAATTATGAAAGAGCATTCAATAGTTTAGACTACTACGCATTAAAAAAAGATTTAAAAGAACTGATGACGAATTCGCAAGATTGGTGGCCAGCAGACTATGGCCACTATGGTGGTCTTTTCATCAGAATGGCATGGCACAGTGCTGGAACCTACAGAACAGGCGATGGACGTGGCGGTACCCGTGAGGGGCAACATCGATTCGCGCCACAAAATAGCTGGCCAGATAATGCTAACTTAGATAAGGCTAGAAGATTAATATGGCCGATCAAACAAAAATACGGAAGCAAAATATCGTGGGCTGACTTAATGATACTGACTGGTAACGTTGCTCTAGAATCAATGGGGTTTAAAACCCTTGGTTTTGCAGGAGGAAGAAAAGACGTTTGGGAGCCGGCAGGTAGTATCTATTGGGGGTCAGAGGAAAAATGGTTGGAAGATGGACGATATACTGGTGACCGTGATCTTGAAAAACCTCTTGCGGCAGTTCAAATGGGGCTCATTTATGTGAATCCAGAGGGGCCAAATGGTAATCCCGATCCTGTTGAAGCAGCAAAGGACATACGCGAAACATTTGGTAGGATGGGAATGAACGATAGAGAAACCGTTGCTCTTATTGCAGGTGGTCACACACTTGGTAAGACACACGGTGCTGGTAAAAGTTCTCATGTTGGACCCGAGCCGGAAGCTGCCGGCATCGAAGAACAAGGCCTTGGATGGAAAAGTTCCTATAAATCTGGGAAAGGTCCAGATGCAATAACGTCTGGTCTTGAGGTAATATGGACACCATCCCCAACACAGTGGAGTCATACTTTTTTTAAAATGCTATTTGAAAATGAATGGGAACTATCTCAAAGTCCAGCAGGTGCGAAGCAGTGGGTCGCGAAAAATGCAGGAGAAATTTTTCCAGATGCGTATGATCCAAACAAAAAGCATAAGCCCACAATGCTAACCACTGATCTTTCACTTCGTTTTGACTCGGAATATGAAAAAATATCAAAAGAATTTTATGAAAACCCTGAAAAATTTGATGATGCATTTGCGCGAGCTTGGTTCAAGCTAACACACCGGGACATGGGACCACGTACAACCTATTTAGGACCAGAAGCGCCGAAAGAGGATTTCTTATGGCAAGACCCAGTTCCAAGAGTCAATCATAAGATTGTTTCGGTCAGTGATATAATGACACTAAAAAAGAAAATACTAAACTCTGGTTTAACAATTTCTGAGTTAGTCTCTACAGCATGGGCATCGGCAAGCACCTTTAGGGGGTCTGATAATAGAGGTGGAGCGAATGGAGCACGATTACGGTTGTCTCCTCAAAAAGATTGGAATGTCAATCAGCCAGAGCAATTAAATAAAGTATTAGACGTACTTGAAAGAATAAAGAAAGATTTTAATTCAAGATCAAAGAGTAAAAAAATATCTCTTGCAGACATGATAGTTTTAGGAGGTTGTGGGGCCATAGAAAGTGCTGCTAAGAAAGGTGGCTACTCAGTTAGAGTTCCATTTAAACCTGGTAGAATGGATGCAAGTATAGAACAAACTGATATCAATTCTATTGGGGTCTTAGAGCCTATGGCGGATGGTTTTAGGAATTATAAAAAAACTAATTATATCTTTTCAACTGAAGAACTTTTAGTCGATAAAGCACAGCTTTTAACTTTGACTGCACCCGAAATGACTGTTTTATTAGGAGGAATGCGTGTTCTTGGTACAAACTATGATAATTCAAAAAATGGTGTTCTTACGAATAGACCTGGGACTCTTACTAATGATTTTTTTGTAAATCTTTTGGATATGGGAACTGAATGGAAGGCTAAATCTAATTCGCAAGAATTATTTGAAGGAAGAGATAGGAAGTCTGGTGAAATTAGATGGACTACCACTCGCGCAGACCTGATATTTGGTTCTAATTCTGAATTACGTTCATATTCAGAGGTATATGCAAGTGATGATGCAAAATTAAAATTTGTAGATGATTTCGTAGCTGTTTGGGATAAGGTAATGAATCTAGATAGATTTGATCTTTGATCTTTTCTTTTTAGGGTTTACTGCTGCAATTAAAATTTTGTAGTGTTATAAATTTGATAGTCAGTAAAACCTATTAGGGAAAAAAGTATATTTGTAAGTTGGCTTATTTTTTCCGATTCTTGAAGTGATTTCACGAAAATGAGATTGAAGAAGTATCATATTAAGACTCTTTTCCTAATTGTTTTGGCTACAGGTAAAGCAGAAAGTCAAACAAACGATGTCCTGATTCTAAATGATGGAGTAAGATATGAGGGACGTTTTTTGGGGATTCGATTAGGAAAAGTAGAGTTCCAGCCACACAATGCGCATCAATATACTCCAATAGGGGTAAGTATGGTCAAAAAATTAAAATACTATGGTACGATAATCATAATGAACGGAATTTGTCAGCTACATCAAAAAAAAGGAATACCGAATAATGAAGGTGTTTCTTTATGGAATTGTGAGCTGAAGTAAATAAACATGAATCCAATCAATGGTTTAAAATATTTTATTAATTATTTTATATGATCTGTAATGGCCTAGTATGATTAAGGAGGTTCGAATGAAAAATAATATTAAAACTATACTGATTCTATCATTCCTAATGTTTGGATGTGAGGATGAAAAATCAGATCCAGAGGTAGGACCAGTTCCAGATTCATTTACCAAAAAAGTTCTGATTGAAGAATTTACTGGTGCTTGGTGTGGATATTGTCCATCTGGAGCAGAAATAATTGAATTGTTGATGGAAGAAAACGAAAATATTCTTGGTGTAGGAATACATTCAGGCGATTCGATGGAGACTCTGCAAGCATACTTTCTTGAAACTACTTATCAGAATATGGGTTTTCCATCTGGCATGGTTGATAGAATCCAATTTGATGGCTATGTTTCATTAAATAGGGGTTATTGGGGATATGTGTCTAGCTTGCAATCCATGAAAACTGCAGTCTGCGGTTTGGCAATTAAATCTGAAGTAAATGGAAATAATGCAGCCATAGAGGTTCATGTCGGTTTTAATGATTCATTGCAAGGTGATTATCGTTTGACCACCTATCTTATAGAGGATAAGGTTACTGGTTCTGGCTATGGATATGACCAAGCAAATTATTATGACGGTGATTCAACAAGTTCTTTTTATGGGCTTGGAGACCCAATATTGAACTATGAACACAACAATACACTCCGCTCGGTTTTGAGTGAGGCATCTGGCAATCAAATCCCAACTTCAAATCTAATTCCAGGGGGAGAATTTGTTGAAACATATACGGTTGATATCTCATCATATGAAAAAAGTAATTTACACGTCATTGCCTTTGTCAGTGTAGCTGGATCTTATTTTACAGACCATGAGATCATGAATGCTCAAAAGAGTAAGATAAATGGATTTCAAGATTGGGATTGAATGAATTCATGTTATCCACATAATCAAATAATTCAGCCTAAAAAAAATAACAAAAATTATGTAAATACATGATTCGTTTGATAAAGATATACTCTTTGGAATCATTGTTTATCACCTGCATTATTCTCATTGGAATATTATTTTTTACATATAATAACATTTTCAATAGTGGATGGTTATATTATCAATCTCCGAAATCATGGTTTGATGAACCAATAAACCACTATAGCATCATTCATTTTTTAGAATATGGGATTTTTTCATTCATTAAATGGGTGACGTTGAAATCGGTCCTTTTAATTTCATTTTTATGGGAGATATTAGAATTATGTATTCCATATGAATGGGCGAGAGAAAGTTGGGCCAATAAGGTCTTTGATGTAATTTTAAATCTTTTGGGGTTTTATGGTTTTAGAAAGATAATGAAAAGGAGATGAGTCATGGGATTCGTGAATAAAATAAAGAAAATTGATAAGATTACTTCAAAGTATTTCGTACTGTTTTCCATTATTGTATATACTTTTTTATTTGGATGGCACTATTCATCAGGTGAAAGCATTTTTTCTTCAATTATTCAGGATGTCTGTGTATTATTTATTTTGGTCAACCAGGGTGTGATTATCAGCTATCTTACTTGGTACAAGGATTGAGAATCTTTATTTTTAGGATATATAAAGTCTATATAATTAAGTTTTTTAATTGTGAATTATCAAACAAAATAAGGCGACAAAAAAATGAGAAAAACCATACTGTTATTAATTTCCTTCTCCTTTTTAAGTGCATCAAATGGAGATATTAAGATGAAACTTGATAGGATATTTAAACATTATCAGAAAAAATATGAAATTTATGATTTTGATGACCTTCAAAATGAAATGAGGAAATTAAATGGTAATTCTAATTCATCTTCGTTAGACAGAGACCCATCAGTTCTAATTGGGAATTGGGAACAAACTGGGATGGAAATGAATTTATTCGTTACTGTTGACACCGATCAGACAGCACCTACGTTTGGTAGTCTTTTAGGTCTTGAGGCTGCTGATGGTGCAATATCACTAACAAATGATGAATATGACATTGAACTTAATTACATGATGCCTGCCGATGGTGGCATTATTTCAGTTGGTAATAGTAGAAATGCTGGAGCTCTTGCATATGCTCAACACTATGTGGATAGTGCAGCTTCTACCCATGACCAAAACGCATTTGAGCTAATGGATACGTTCCAGCTATCCTATAATCTTGATTCTACCGTTGTTACGGGTGGACTTGGAGGTGATGATCCTGAGAATTGTGATATAAACTGGCCGGAGGATCCATACCATCTTGCTATTTATTCATTTGTTTCAGAGTATGTTCTTTCTGAGGGTGCAAGTGTTGGTTGCTTTTTAGAAGATTCTGAACTAGATCAAACATATGCTTTTGTAGCAGAAGAACTTGAAGAAGGCTGGGATGGTGAAGGCTATGATGATGATGATTTTTCAGATGAATTTATTTTCATGAATTTTGATTTTTTTTCCTTTTTTGCGATCATGTTTGGTATGAATCCAGGAGTTGAGGACCCAACTCTTTTATTTGTTGATGAGGATTCCATCATGGTAAGTATTTTAGACTTTGGCGGTTACGATTATGATTACGAAGGATCATATGTTGGTGCCATAAACGATAGCACTTTCAATCACGATTTGGAAAATTTTCAATGGGACTTCAACAACATTACCTTATCTGATTACTATGGAACTGATACATTGAATGTTGATGGTAGCATTGGCGCGGGCACCTATGAACTAATAGCAGGTGAAGTTACCCAAATACCGATGCCAGCGATGTTTAGTGATAGCATGTCTACAGATGGGCAAGAGTATCTTCATATGTATGAAGATGGATCCGGTATGATCATAAAAATAGAGCAAGATGATTACTATTATGAAACAATGATTGATACGAGCTTTTTCACCTGGAATGCATCGGAGGATTCTCTATATATGTCTGATACATTTGCGGTTGCCTATTCATTCATCGGAGATACTTTAAGATTAGAATCGACCAATGATCCCTGTGATACATTGTTTTATTATTATGATGACATAACATACGAGGATTGCTTCGAAAATTCAGATCTAGAAAATTTTACCCTGGGATTAACAGGCATTCAAGATTTTTACGAACAAATAGCAATGCATTACGTCTCCTATGATGCGGTATCCGTAATTGAGGACAATGTTGTACCTGCTAATTATGAGCTGTATCCAGCTTATCCAAATCCTTTTAATCCTGTTACAAATATTCGTTTTGCAATTCCGGAAGAAGGTTTTGTTAACCTTTCCATATATGACATGGCTGGAAGAAAGATAAGGACATTAGTAAATGAAAAAATGATGCCTGGGAAAAGTAATATTAAATGGTTCGGGATTAATGACCAAGGACAACAGGTTGCGGCCGGCGTTTATTTATATTCTATGAAGGTTGGTAATTTCATTAGCATGAACAAAATGGTTTTGCTTAAGTAAGTAAATTTATAATGTTACTGAAAATTTAGCTTTGGTTTTTCAATACATTTTTTATACCTCTTCCATGGATTGATTATTAATTATTGAAAACAATATCTAAAAAAAATTTTGCAGAGAGAAGAGTCATCTCTCCATTGTATAGAGTTGGTTCTTTGAGCCATCTTCTCTCTGCTATTCATATGTAATTTTACATCGACGTTTTAGCAGTTTTCATTTTTTAACGTTGTTAAGTAGATTTTAACGTGCGTAGTTATTGGTATTTAATTTTCATGACTTGTTTGACCTCAGGTCAAACATTAGATACTATTTCTGGAAATATCCATATCTTCCCTGGTGATTCCATTGCATTCAGAACCTGTCCTGATTACGTTGATTCTTGTATTTTTATTTGTAGTAATGGCAATACAAACCCATGCCATCCTGAAGATCTGTACCCAATAGCAATAGATACGAGTAGCTCTGGAGAGACAACACCAGGTTCTCGCTATAGAATATATTTTCCTTGGGAAAATGAGGGAGAGACTGCGGATAAATTTACTGTCACAGCTTCATGGCCTTGCCTTAGCCCGACTGCTGTATACGCTAGCGGGGATTATGCATTTTGGGATCTTTATGGTAATGATGACTGCCCTGGAACAGTGCAGGGCTCAATATGGTATGGTGATGACTGTGAGGATGATTACGGTAACATAGGGTCTGATGAATGTACGGAACTTGTTGGCAGATTTTGCTTTGTACCAGGTGACACGATGAATTGGGAATACGAAGCTGATCAAAGCATTAGCACAGACATATGCAATGCATGTTGGATGTCATCACCTGCATGGGAGGATTATGATTCTGAAATGTATTCTGATAGTCTCTTGTATCCAGAAAATTGTATTATCTACGATCATTGTCATCACAGTGAAGGAGATGATGTATCATGCGGCATTGGATATCTAGATGGCGAGGACACTACATCAGTATCCCTGATGAGAGATGAGATTACCAATGCTCCCAATTTTTTCAATATTTATCCAAATCCATTTAATCCAAGAACTACGATTCAATACGATTTAAAAATTTCAGGCCATATTGACATCAAGGTTTTAAATATTAAAGGAGCAACTATTGTGACATTGGTGAGTGAATATGCTATACAAGGTAATTATTCGACAGAATGGAATGGTAAAGATCAGTACGGTAATATTGTGCCTGCTGGAATGTATTTCTGCGTACTCAGAACTGTGGATGATTATTTTACAAAAAAATTACTACTCATAAAATAAAATTAGAATTCAACCAGTGATTAATAAATTATTTTGTTCGTGAAAAATTTAAAGACCTATCTTGGATGTTTTTTGTTTATAGTATTTTCCTTAGGATTTATCTTTGGTTCAGAACAGATATTAGACCCGTCATTTGAGTTTACACATGGGCCAGTTGAAATTGATCTTGCACCAGACTCTACTGGTTCATTTGCAGGTACCATCTTTAATATTTCAACAGATACGATTGAGATTCAATTAATGAAGAGCATGAATACCTTACCTCAGGGATGGACAGCTTCAATTTGTGTTGGTAGCATATGTTATTCTCAAACAGTGGATAGTATTACAGTTTACATTGGACCTAGTGACTCTTTATCAACAAGTGTTTTGGTATTTGCAAGCCAAGAAGGTCAGGGAAACATTGAGTTTGGAATTACAGATTATGCCAGCCCAAACGATGTTATATCGGTCGACATTCACTTTTATTTTAATGAATCACACATGAGTAATCATGATAAAGAAAACAGGATACAAGAGGCGGTATTTTTCCAAAATATATATCCCAATCCATTTAACCCTATCATAATGTTTGATTATTTTATTCCACATATCACCAACGTCAAAATAGATATATACGATTGCATGGGAAGAAAAATAAGAACACTTGTAAATGAAACTCAATCTGCAGGCAGTAGAAAAGTTCGATGGAACGCAAGAGGCGATAATGATCTGTTGGTTTCTGCAGGCATCTATCATGTTATGTTAGAAACTGGAATTTCCAAAATTTCCAGAAAGGTTGTACTAATAAAATAAATCTTACATCAATACATTTTCATATGCACTTAGTCATTTCTAGAATTGTCTTAGCAATGTTTTTTATTTCATTGTTAATTGTACAAGGCGATTATTTTGCATAATTATTACTTATCTTTCATGTTGATTAGTTTGGCTTGGAGCCAAGGTGGTGGGTATGCACTAGATTTTGATGGAAGCAATGATTTTGTAAAGATTAATAACGCAAATATTTTAGATGGATTGATTAACCTGACTACATAATTCTGGCTAAAGTTTAGTTCTTATAATGATTCATCTTAAATGACCCAATACCTCGCATAGCTTGTTAATTTAATATTCTTAAAATTCCCCATGATGGTTCCCAATTATGACCCAAGATTGCATTCTTATATGTTAATTAAGGTAGCTATTTGTCACTAGTGGTCTTTGTAGGATGATGAGTAGATTTAGATATGGATGAATATGTAATTGATATAATTGGGTGGCTCGGTTTCATTTTAATACTTGTAGGTTATTATTTTAATGCTAAAAAGAAACTATACTGTTTCTACATCTGGGGTCTTGGTAACATAGTATATGTCTTTTATGGATTTATTATTAATGCTTTTCCAATAATGGCTATGAGTATTTTTGTATTGATAATGAATATTTATGGTTACCTGAATTGGGTAAAAGATTTTAAGCACTCTTAAAATGTTTTTTAAAAGTATATTGATATTAATGGTTAACTTTTTTTCAATTAATAAAACATATCATATCAATGATTTCAAATGGAAAAATAGGATTCTTGTTGTTATTAATGATTTGAAAAATAACTTTTCTATTAAAGCTGATTCATTAAAACAAGAATTTGATGAAAGAGACTTGATTATTATATATTTAAATAAAGAGAACGCATTTTTGAATAATAGAAAAATGTCAAAACATTTTTCCAAGTCAGTACTAAAAAAAATCAAAAATATTAAAAGGAACCAACATCATATTTTAATAGGTAAAGATGGTTATATAAAAAATAGTTACTCATCAGAAATTAAAATAGAAAAAATATTTCATGACATTGATAGAATGCCAATGAGGAAGTATGAAATGAAAGATAGCAAAAATAATTTACCATGAATAGTACAAGGTGTTTTGTTTATGGTATGATTATTAGATTTGAGAATGTTATATAAAGTTAGGGCAAGGATAATTGAAACAAACTTAAATATTTTTTATCAGAAGCTTATTGACGGTACGATTTATAATCAACGCCCTGATGGTAGAGAAATAGTAGCTTCCATGAAACGAGCAATATTAATTAAATCAGATATTGTAGAATGGTTCGAAAATTGCGGTTGTTCAAAGCCGTTACAACATGAACGTGAAACTCAATATGATTATTATTTTTCAGAAATCAATACTGAAATTGTAGATAAATTGAGNAAGATCAATGGAGAATCCTTNTGGTCTTATATGGAAAAAAAGTTTCAGNAAGAGNAGATAATTGCTTGAATTNCAGTATTAAAACAGCNACTAAGGCTNATTTAGATTTTGTCTTANCATTAAATCAAAAATCACTTTATGCAGTAAGCCATTCNAATTTNAAAAAAATGAATCACTTTTTGAATATATCATCTTACTTTAAAATTNTTCTAATTGATGACCAAGCTGTTGGCTTTCTTATTGCTTTAATGCCGGGCAAAGATTATGCAAGTGAGAATTATATTTGGATTAATAAAAGATATAAGTCTTTTATTTATGTAGATAGAATTATTATTGATAACAAACACCGGAACAAGGGTTTGGGTGTTTACTTTTATAATCATCTTGCTAAATCTTTTCACACTAAAGTTGAAAAGATCTTGTGTGAAGTAAATGTGAAACCTTACAACGAACAGTCAATGAACTTTCATAAAAAGTATGGGTTCAAAGAAATAGGTGAAAAAGATACTGAGGATGGAACTAAAAGAGTTTCTTATATGATATATGAAATCAATAAGTTTGATATTTATAATTCATTCTTCTCCTAAAATATTTTTGCTGTAATGAATATTTGAAAATATATTATTGAATTTTTAAATATGCACAATACCCATTTATTTTTTGTTTTTATTATTTATGGGTAACTTTGATTTATAATGATATTTTTTTAAAGGAATTTTGGTATGGATAGTAATATTGCATTGACAATTATTGGTATAGTTTTATCATTGATTGGCGTTATTTTCATTGCAATTCCTAAAGTGGTAAATGATAAAACCATGAATGATCTTCCGAATGAAGCGGTTAATATCGCAGCTCTATTTCGCTCTGCAAATGGAGGTTTAGGATTAGCATTGGGCATGGTTGCAATTTATTGTAGAAATTTACCGCCAGAATTTGCTCGCATAGTCCTCTTATCATTAGGTACTGGATTTATTTTGGTAAATGTTTCATTGCTATCAGGAAAAATAAGAGGATATGGAGAAGAATTACCAATTCCACCAATGATTATATTTTTTATTCTTACAATAATAGCATATTATTCGGCTTTAGTTTAATTTAAAAGTAATTGCAGGAAGGGAGTTATGTTTAAAAAGTATTATTCTAAAATCATATTAGTTTTGACAACTGGGGTGGTTTTGTATGGCACCAATCCAGGATATGAACAGCATGAATCAAAGGTTTCAGAAAATTGTCAATCTAAAGAAACTGCAAATCAATCTGGAGTATGCCCATTAGGCTATGGAAATAAAAGCGATACAAGCTTCTCACCATCATTATTTGCTGTATATAATGCAGGTATTCTATCATATTCTACCTATGAAAATAAACTGTCTTCATTTGGCATATTAGGTCAAGTTTTTTATTATAAATAATTGATAGGAAAAATCAAAATCCCTTCTTTCATGGTATTTATGCATACCGGTTGATTGTAAGGTTTATACGCTTATGAAAATAAAAAATAGAAAACTCGCTGCTATTGTATTCACCGATATTGTGGGGTTCACAAAACTTTCATCTGAGGATCAAACTGGAGCCTCATCATTATTAAAAAAGCAAAGAGAACTTTTTAAACCTATTGTTAAAGAATTCAATGGAGATTGGATAAAAGAAATAGGTGATGGTCTTCTTTTGACATTTAACACCGCAACGGATGCGGTCAAATGTTGTATTAAATTACAAAATTCATCAAAAAGCATCTCTGGTCTTGATATTCGCATAGGTATCCATCTAGGGGAAATATTAATCGAAGATGGAGATGCTATTGGAGATGATGTAAATGTCGCTTCTCGCATTGAACCATTTTCAGCTCCTGGGGGCATAGCAATTTCAAATAAGATATATGATGCAATAAATAGAGAAAAAGAATATGAAACAAAATATATTGGTAAACCGAAGCTAAAGGGTGTTGGCCAAAAAGTAGAAATTTATTGCATAATATCGCATGATTTGGTAGCAACAAATATATATGATGTATCAGCAAAACTTGAAACTGATAAAGAAAGTTCATTCAAATGGAAGGTTTTTAATCTAGCTGGTGCCTCTCTTATGGTTATTGGAATTCTTTTTTGGATCAACTTATCTTTTCTTGGTATAGGTGTACCTTCGGAAAATAAAGTACCATCCATATCAATATTGATTCCTGACAATCTTGGCGATTCAGTAAATGATAAATGGATGAATTATTTAACGGAAAATATAATAATCGATATCGCAAGTCTTGGAAATATTATCGTAACTCCTCTTAGGAAAGTAATGAAAATATCTCGAGAAGATCTCGATATGGATGAATTATCCAAAAGGTTGGGTTCAGACTATCTATTATACAGTAGTGTATATGTTGATGGAAAGAGTTTTGATATGAATTCGCAATTAATTAATGCTGAGAGTAATAAAAGCGTCCTTGGAAAAAAAGTTAAGGAAAATATTAAAAACATATCTCAAGCAAGCAGCCAAATTGCTAATGAGATTTTGGATAAATTAGGCTTGGAAAATAATTTAGAAATTGCATTTGAAGGAAAGCAGGAAAGATTCAATAAGGCATATGAGGAGGGTGAGTATCAAAGAGCTTTAGATATTGTGAATCCTGCAAAAAGAGATAGGGGTTTAATAGTTAATGTCAAGGGAGAATTCGGATTTAATAGGGAAATAGGAACATTAACTGATGATTTTTATACACTTTTTAATGATGTGCTTTTACCAAAAATAAAAAAATCACCTTTTAACATTGCAATAGATATACATTCTTCAAATGAAACCCTACCAGCAAATAGTAATTTTAAAAATAACTTAGACATGACTGTCGCCGTAGCACGAAATATGGAATCTTATATCCAAAATTTAAATTTAAAGAATAAGGTATATGTATTTGGTGTAGGTGACATACTGCCTAGAGCAATTGATAGTATTCGTTCGTCTGATAAAACATGGAAAACAGATATGATCACCAAGGATTTCATCAGAGAGCACAATAATACACCAATGAAAAGATCAAAGAATAATCGAATTACCATTACTTTTTTAGGATCTAGTTTTTAACAATTTCATATTAATTGGTGTGTAAATCCAAATTATTGCGACTCAATTTCTAATGATGTATTATCTAGTGATTCGGAATATCTATTTATCATTAATATTTCAAAAGGAAAGAGCAAATGAAAAATAAAATTATATGGATTCTTTCAATAGCTTCTATGTGTGTCGCTGTAACACCCGCTGAAGCAAATGTTAAAAACGGTAAGGAACAAGCTAAAGAAAAGAAATCAAAGAATCACACTCCTGGGTGTCTTTGCGGGGGTAAACCACCACAACCACCAAAGTTTTGGTTTTGGTTTAACTGGAAATGAATTTTTTCTTAAAATCCATTGATTGCTACTTATTCATTTAAGAATTGATAATAGCGGTAATAATTTACTAGTAGAAAAAATTATCATTAATAAATGTAAATACTTATTTTACTTTACCTTTCAGATGATTTTATTTATTGGTTAATCTAAACGATTTTACGTAACAGACTCACTTATATAGAACTTTTATAGATTTTACCCTCTTTTATCCAATGGTAAAATTCAAACTATCTTTTTATGAAAGTAATTAGAATCATTAGTATTCTTTGGCCTTAAGTATTTTTTAAAGTTAATTCCTGTTTTTTTTCAAAAAAGAATTAAGTTTGAAATATTAAAACTGCATTTCGATGATAATGAAAAAATAGCAAAAACATTCTTTAATCATGATGCAATATTCACAGATTTAGGTCTTTATAAGTTTTTTTTAAAAAATGGTGGGTAGATTTAGAAATGTATTATTTCATAAAATGTTTTAAAAATTATGCAAATTTTAATGGGCGTTCTAGTAGGAAGGAATTCTGGTACTTCTTACTTTATTGGTGCATGCTTTATTTAATAGTAATTCTAATTGATAGGCAAATAGGATACAGTTTTATAGACTTAAAAGATTTACCATTCAGTGACTATTTGCCAATTGGGAAATTTTATTCAGATGTCGGAATTCTTATATTTTTTTATCGACCATTGACCATAATACCCAGTTTTGCAGTTATTGTTAGACGATTACATGATATGAATTTGAGTGGTAAATGGGCATATTCATTTATAATACCTCCGCTTGGAATAATTTTATTGTTTTACCTAGCCAAGTCTGGTGATAAAAATGCTAATAAATATGGAGATGTACCTAGAGAATAATCTAACTAATTGGATAATTTGCTAAATATATATTCTGACCTGCATTCGTGAGATATTAAAATTGTATTAAATAATTTCCATATTTCATTTACATTTGACTTTATGATATTCTATCGAGAAAAATTGAAACTGATTAAATTTTCAACCTGTTTTTTTGTTACTGCTTTGCTTGCGCAAAACTTGGAAGATTTATCATTTGGAGATAATAATTCTCTGGATGTAGCGACATGGAACATTGAGTGGTTTCCTAAAAATAATCAAATAACGATTGATTTTGTAACTCAAATAATTAACTTGTTGGATTTAGATGTCCTTGCCATACAAGAAGTAGATGATACTACTATGTTTGACCAAATGCTAGATTCTTTACCAGATTATTTAGGATATTATCAATCGAGTTGGTTTGCTGGTTTAGCATATATTTATAATACTGAGACTGTAGAAATAAATAATATTTATGAAATATATTTTACTTCAGAATATTGGAATGCATTTCCTCGCTCACCAATGGTAATGGATTTTAATTTTAAGGGCGATAATTTTTTCATTATTAATAATCATTTCAAATGCTGTGGAGATGGTATTCTTGATTATGATGACCCATATGATGAAGAAAACAGAAGATATACTGCAACAAACCTTCTAAAAGATTATATTGATAACAATCTTTCGAACAATAATGTAATTGTAATGGGTGATTTGAATGATGAGATTGCAGAAACTCCACCAAATAATGTATTTCAGCAAGTTTTAGATGATTCCATTAACTACTATTTTACGGATATGGAAATTGCTCAAGGAAATAGCTCAAATTGGTCATTTCCTAATTGGCCATCTCATCTTGATCATATTTTAATTACTGATGAATTGTTTAATGAGCTAGTTCAAACTGAAGTTCAAACAATAAAAATTGATGAATATGTCGAAGGTGGTTGGAGTGAGTATGACTACAATATATCAGATCATAGGCCTGTTGCAATAAAGTTTAGTTTTTTTTCCATTTATGACATCAATGATGATGGAATATTAAATGAATATGATTTCGCAATGTTGTTATCCTCTATTATAAATAATAATGATTCAACTGATTTAGAGGATATTAATAATGATTTGGTAGTTGATATTTTTGATTTGCTTATTTTGTCAGATTTTTTACAAGATATGTAAAACGTGAAAATTAATATTTAAAATGTTTTATTCGTTCCCCTTCATCACCAATCTTCGTCATTGCTTCTATTCCAACATCTAAATGCAGATCAACATATTTTTTCGTAACAGCTTGGTCCATCTCTTCAGTCTTTATTCCTTCGGGTATCATCGGTGTATCACTAACTAAAAGTAAAGCACCTCTATTAATCCCATTTGCAAATCCAGTAATGAAAATGGTTGCTGTCTCCATGTCTATTCCCATGACACGAACCTTGCGAAGATATTTTTTAAATTTTTCGTCATGTTCCCAAACCCTTCGGTTTGTGGAATATATCACGCCTGTTCTATAATCGATATTTCGATCCACCATTAGTTCGGATACATATTTATGCAATTTAAAAGAAGGCATTGCTGGTACTTCCTTTGGAAAGTAATCATCACTTGTACCTTCGCCTCTAATTGCAGCAGTTGGTAATATAAAATGCCCAATGTCTGTAGTTTTTTTTAATCCTCCACATTTACCGAGAAAAAGAACTCCTTTAGGTTTAATACATGATAATAGATCCATGATAGTTGCGGCATTCGCACTACCAATGCCGAAATTGATAATACTTAAATTTTCATTATTCTTTGCCGATGTCATTGGACCACCTAAGCCATTAATCTTTACATCATATTTTTGTGCAAATTTTTCAACATAATTTTGAAAATTTGTCAATAAGATCCAATCGCCATATTCATCAGGACTAGTGCCAGTATATCTTTTCAACCAGTCTAATGCTATGGTATCTTTGGTATTCATATGCTTATTTTACAAATAATAAGTGTTCTAAAATTAAAAATAAAATGAATGTTTCATTGGACTAGAAATAATATAATTTTTATGTCTTGAAATAGTGATTTAACATTTCCTCTGAATCGTGGGTTTTATATTTAGGTTATCGTATTTAGATTTATTAACTAATCCCATCATATATATGTTGAAAACTAAAAGAATTTATCTTAAAAGATTTAATGAGGATGATGCAGAATTATTATTTCAATTAGATAGTGATGTTGATGTGATGAAATATATTTCCTTAGGTATCCCTAGTAGCTATGAGGAAATAACAAAAAAAACAATGCCTAGAATAATAGAATCATACAAAGATAATTCTAGTTTTGGGATTTTTGCAGCTTTCTTAAAACATGTAGATGAATTTATTGGATGGTTTCAATTTGAAATAGATGAAGAAATTAAAGATGCGATTGAAATTGGGTGGAGGCTAAAAAAACAATACTGGGGAAATGGTTATGCAACAGAAGTGGCCATAGCGTTGAGTGATAAAGGGGTAGGAATGGGAAAAAAAATCGTAGCTAGATCCATGATAGAGAATATCGCATCTATTAGGGTAATGGAGAAAGCTGGGTTAGAGTTAAAAAATGAATTTTGGGGAGATTATCAACCACACTCAGGCAATCCTGATGTATTGTATATTAGGTCACCAAATCGTTGATAGTTCAATAATTTTTTAAATGATGATGGATATATTAAGTAATGAATAGGTGTCGTGCAGTTTTTCTTTGTTTTGGAATAATTTTTTCCTGTAGTGAAAATAAAACAAATATTGAAATTGCCCCCTTGTTTTCTGATGGGATGGTATTGCAAAGGAATTCAAAGGTCAACATTTGGGGAAAGTCACTGCCATATAAAAGTATAATAATCATTAGTGAATGGGGGAATGAATTAAAATTAAGATCTGATAGTAGTGGTAACTGGAAGGGAGCATTGCAGACTCCTGAGAATGGTGGTCCTTTTTCAATGGAAATCATTTCTGAAAATGATAAAGTAACAATCGGTGACGTACTAATTGGAGAAGTCTGGCTTGCATCTGGACAATCTAATATGGAAATGTCCTTCAAAGGTTATCCTCCTAAGGATACAATACTAAATTCAAAAAGTGAAATTGAAAATTCAAATTTTCCAAACATTCGAATGTTTAATGTGGGAAAACATTTTTCGACTGAGCCAACCAAGAAACTAAGCGGGTCCTGGATGAAGGCATCTCCAGAAAATGTGGAAGAATTTTCTTCGACGGCATATTTTTTTGCGAGAGAATTGTACTATGAATTAAATATTCCGATTGGCATCATTCATTCAAGCTGGGGAGGGTCTCCTGCTGAGTCATGGACTAGTGAAACTAAGCTTAAGGAATTAGGAATCTTTTTAGAAACTCTCAATAAAATAAATAATAGTAAAGTAGAAGAAATCAAAAAATCTTGGTTTGAACAATTCGATTCAATTGATGCACCTAAACAACAATATCCAGATGATAGAATGGAAGTACAATACAAAAAAATTGAATTCTCTGATCAAAATATGAGCAACACTGTATTGGATGATGAAATGTGGCAGAACATTATTCTTCCAGGTAGGTTTGATAGCATAAAATCAATGGAATTTGATGGTGCGGTTTGGCTTCGAAAAGAAATTTTTATTGAAGATTTAACTAATGATTATACGCTAAATATTGGTTATGTAGATGACATGGATATAACTTTTTTTAATGGAAAATTTATTGGTGGTCTCTCTGGCTTTGGTCACTGGAATAAAAAAAGAGAGTATAAGATTCCAAGAAAAATCATCAAAAAAGGTGAAAATATAATAGCTATCCGTGCCATTGACATTATGGGACCAGGTCGTATTGCGGGATTGATGAATCTTTCAGGTGAGAATGGTGAAATCATTTCACTTGAAGGAAATTGGAAATACAAGCCGGTAGCAGAACTATATGAGAATAAGTTTTATATTTATGAAATAGATGCTTATTCATCAAGCAGACCTTCATTCATAAAGCTAAATCCATTTTTGCCTAAGGTTTTGTTTAATGGTATGATAAATCCTTTAATTCCATATTCAATAAAAGGAGCAATTTGGTACCAGGGGGAATCAAATGTTGGGAGGCATAAACAATATGCTGATTTATTTCCTGGTATGATTGATGATTGGAGAAGTAGTTGGGGTAAAGAATTTTCATTTTATTTCGTGCAAATTGCACCTTTTAATTACATTAAAGAGCCTGGTGATGATGTCTCTCAAAAATTAAGAGAGGTACAACGTAAAGCCTTGAGAGTTAAAAAAACAGGTATGGTTGTAACGTTAGATATTGGAGATTTTGATAATATTCATCCTTCAAATAAACAAGATGTAGGTAAAAGACTGGCAAGGCTAGCATTAGTTAATGATTATGATATGGGATTGTATCCATTAGGCCCCATCCTTATAGATAGTCAATTATTTAATGATTCAATTAGGATAGAATTTGAATATGTTGGATCCGGGCTTTCCTATCAAAAAGGTAAAAAGAATCAGTTCGAAATTGCAGATTCTAGTATGAGATTCTTCGATGCAAATATTTCTATAGATAAAAATTACATATTTGTTTCATCGCAATTTGTAAAAAATCCAAAATATGTAAGATATGGATGGTCAGATACGCCAGAAGCCACACTTTTTAATAGTGAAAGACTTCCGGCATCATCATTTATGATAGAGATTGAATGAAAAAGATAAAGAAGTAACCAATTGATCTGGAACTTTTTATCCAAACATAGTTTGGAATAAGACCTACGATGCTTTAATAAAAAATCTCAGCCTCGTATCAGTGTGGTATTTTTGTTGGCCTGTAATAGATTAAATTTGAATATGGGTACCGTGATTTCAAACTTTATTTTAATTGGTGTTTTATTTTCATCATTAATTGCACAGGAATGGGAACAATCTTACTCTGCTGGAGGCTTTGATGATAATGGTATTTTTATGGGAGGGTCAGAGGCTTTACATCTAGTTACTCATAAAAATATGT
Source organism: Fidelibacterota bacterium (assembly GCA_002718655.1). Taxonomy (GTDB): domain Bacteria; phylum Fidelibacterota; class Marinisomatia; order Marinisomatales; family UBA1611; genus NZWG01. The sequence goes on along the minus strand of PBFM01000030.1, from coordinate 20,804 downwards.
TGTTCGCTTCTATTGGATACTGGCAAGATGGAAATAATTTTTGGTATGGCGGAGAAGACTTGAACATAGGATGGTCTCAAATAATCTGCTTGGAAAATAAGGATGCAAATTGGCAGGTTGACTTTGATTTGGGCTATAATTTTGTGCGACCCGAAATTTTAAAACAAGTTATCTTTACAAAAGATAATAATGGTAATGCACTAGATTTTCCTGATACTATGCTCATAGTCGGTTCCTATTCTGCGAACTTTCTATCAGGTATTGTCAATGCTAGTATTTTTGTTCGAGATGATGAATCTAATGGCTCATGGACTCAAATTATAGTCCATCAAGGTTATTTTTCTTCAAACGAAAGTTACTCCATGCGTGATATTGAATTATATACTGATCAGATAACCGGCATTGAAAATCTGCTAATTTCTGTAGGAACTCAGGGTATTTATTCTGGTAAATATAATCCAAATGTAGATGGAAATATTGAAATAGGATTAGTTCCGGAGGTTGGGCCTCTGGGTATAAGACCACTTGGAATTACTGTTGCAAATGATCAACTATATTTCTCCTCAGGAAATAAAATATTCAAAAGAAATGATGGACCTGAACCTGATTATGATGTCGTGCATGATTTTAATGATCTAAACTCATATATAGATCCTGCTGTTGGTGGAATAAGAGGTCTGACAACCATTCCCAATCCATTTGGATTGGATGAATCAATGTTGTTAATGTGGTGCCCTAATGGTCAATCTAAAGGAACAATATTTCGACTTGATCATACTGATACGCAGGAATTTGATAGAGTTTATGAAACTAAAATTTCGTTATTGGTAGAAGACCATCTTCCTGGCGAGACAGTCAATTATTTATTAGGAGCATATAACGAATTCTATTTATTCACTGATCCAATAACTCAAATTGATCATTATTTGATTGGAATAGAATCTTTATTACAAGAAAATATTTATCCATCGTGGAATGGTTTTTACAGCGGTGGAATCATTGTTAAAAGAGATAATAATGGTCAATATGGTCTTGAAGAAATTAATGATGCAATTGGCTTTGATGATATTCCACTTGTATCTGTGCGGTGTTATGTAGAATCACCATTTGAAGATGAAAACGCTATCTATTTTGGTGGTTTTGATCCTAATGGCCATCCATCGATAAATAATGCTTGGATCTACAAAAAGACATGGAATGTTTCAGATTTAGAGATTAATGAAAAACGACCATTAGTTAATTTCAAAGTGTATGATAATTATCCTAATCCATTTAATCCTATTACACAAATTAGATATGATTTGCCAAAAGAAGGAATGGTTAGCATAATTATATATGATGTATTAGGTCGTAAGATACGGTCTTTATTGAATGAAAGATTGCAAGCTGGGTCTAAATCAGTTCATTGGGACGCGACCAACAGCAGCGGTGAAACTGTTTCGTCAGGGGTATACTATTGTAGAATTGTTTCTAGCAAATTTAGTCAAACGAAGAAAATGATATTTCTAAAATGAGTTTATTAAAATTTATTAACCGTTCAATTTAGTAGTTTATTCATCAGTTGAATTTTGATTTAAAAAGAGCGGTATGTTTTCAATAAAATTTTCCTGCAGTTCACTAATCAAAACTCTTATGTAACTGATATTTTTGGATAATAACTTTGCAATTCTTTTTTTAGGTACACCCAACATATAATAATTCCATATTTGTTGCTGTTGCGGTGTTTTCATTTCCAACCACTTCCTTATCATCTTTTCGTATTCACTAATTTTTTCTGGAGTTATATTTTTCCACTGATCTTTTTTAGCAAATTGATTATCTATAGTCTTTTGATCATTTCCATTATTGGTTCTATCCTGCCAATAAGCAGCATCCTCTTCCTTTTTTTGTTCTTTTAATATTAGACCAATATTCATTAAAGATAATCGAGCTTCATACATTGACTTCAAGAATTGTAAATAATCTTTATAAGTTGGGAATAGTTTATCATACAAGTCTCTTATGTGTTGTTTTGTAAGTTCAGGATATTTTTTTGCCCAAATATTTATATTTTTATTATTTACCATATGTAAAACCAAGGCCTCAGAATGCAAGAAAACGTGGTGGTATGAAGTCACAATCTCCTGTTGCAGTTGTTAGTGCCATCCCCAATAGAATTACAAAAAAACAGTCTCCATCGTTTTAGTATTAATCTCTTTGCGAACCAACCAATCATAAATATTCTTTAGCTTATATATGTTTATACCGTGCTATGTTTTCGAAAATTTTATTGATTGAAATTCAAAAAAGATTGTGAATGAAGATATAATCTCTTAACAATATTTAAATTGATTGTAATCACTTTTTTATTTTAATACTTTTTTTGTATTATTCGCCTATACAACTATGTTGTTATTTTAATTTTTCAAATAATAATTAGAAAATACTAACTGTTTTAAAAATTCGTACTCATAGACTGAATGTAATGCGCAATAAATTTATTTCTCTTCTCCTTTTATCTTCGTTCTTTTCTACGATATTAAATGGCTCTTTGCATTTCCATAGTCATCATGAAAAAATTGGTATGCATATTTTTGAGAATAAAGTTGAATACCATCAAGAATTTTCAAACGAATGTGAAGAATGTTTAATAAAAAATAACAAACTTGCAGTTGGTCAAACAATTAAAATTGTTAGCAATACAATTTCAACTTTAATTAAGTTCAGTTTTGAGGACCACAAGCATTATTCTCTTCCATTTGATTTGCATTGCCGACCACCACCTCTTACTATCATTTCTTAAAAAACCACCTTTTTAAACACTTACTATAGTTAATGTAACGCTATCTTATGACCACATAAGGTCATTATGAATGTTTTCATTATCATCTTAATCGTGGACAAACTAGGTATTTCGTAAATAAACAAAATTAAAATTGATAAATATGATTAGTATTCAAAATATCACAAAAAACTTTGACAATAATATAGCTGTAAATAATTTATCTTTAGAAATTAAGAATGGCGAGATCTATGGATTGCTTGGATCTAACGGTGCTGGTAAATCAACTACCATCAATATTTTACTTGGTTTTTTAAAGCCTGATGAGGGATTTGCTACAATTAATGGCATAGATACTACCTCAGATTTCATAAGTGCAAGAAAGCATATCGGATACATATCAGAAAATGTTAGCTTGTATCCATACCTATCTGGATTAGAGAATTTGGATTATTTCTGCAAGCTCTCAGGGAAAACTCTTGGCCAAAATAAACTTCATAAATTGTTACGTGAGTGTGGCCTTGAAAATGGTGTACACAATAAACGCATTGAGTATTATTCAAAAGGAATGCGACAAAAAGTTGGAATCGCAATAGCTCTAGCAAAAGAAGCCAGTGTTTATTTACTTGATGAGCCTGCGAGTGGACTAGACCCCTTAGCCAGCAATGAACTATCCATTATGCTTAAAAAATTATCTAAAGACAATGCCGCCATATTAATGGCTTCACATGACATTTTCAGGGTTCGTGAAACTTGTAACCGCATTGGAATAATTAAAAAAGGTGAATTAGTTAAAGAAATGAATACCTCAGACGTGTCCACTAAAGAATTAGAGAAAATCTATATTGACTACATACAAAATTAATTTAGAATCCTAATGATTAATATAATAATAGTTGAATGGAAGCGATTTATTCGGAATAAACTTTTTGTTTATGTGACAGCTTTTTTTATATTGAGCTTATTGCTAATTGTGTTTCTAGGAATAGAGCAAAATTATAACCAACAATTACGTCAAACTCAAGCTCAGAAATATGTTCGTCAGCAGTGGGAAAGCCTAGAAAATGTAAATCCTCATAGAGCGGCGCATTACGGGACTTATGCTTTCAAACCCGTGAATGTTTTAAATAGCATGGATAGTGGAATCAATGACATAACAGGTAATGTCATTAAACTAGAGGGTCATGTCCAAAATGAAATTGTATACTCAGAAGCATCTCAATCCTTATCCATCTCAAAATTTGGAAAACTTAAATCTTCTCTTATTCTTCAATATGTTATTCCATTATTCCTAATCTTTTTAGCATATGGATCTTTAAGTAATGAAAAGGAGACCCAAAGATTAAAGTTACTAGTTTTTCAAGGTACTTCATTAACCAAGATTACATTCGCTAAATCATTAAGTGTATGGATTTACGGACTTACATTATTAGTTATAACAATATTTATCCAAAGTATTCTTGGTGAAACTGATTTAGAAATTTTTACTAGAATGATGTTCATAATTATTTCATACGGTGTTTATTATTTCATAGTTTCATCTTTAGCCACATATCTCTCAGTAAGGCTTAGAAATAATACCTCAGCGCTGTCATCAATTTTAGCAATATGGATTATTTGGACTATCTTTCTTCCAAAGATATGGGGAAATGCAGTTGAAAAGATTTATCCATTACCAAGTAGGCAATCATTTAAAACCTCTATGAAAATTGATCGATCAAAAGGGATAGATGGTCATAACCCGACAGATAAGAGAAGGGAGGATTTAAAAGTAAAATACCTAGCCCAATATGATGTTGATAGTCTGAAAAATCTTCCAATTAATTTTGATGGAATTGTAATGCAGCAGGATGAAGAATACGGTAACCTTGTTTGGGATAAACATTTTGGCAATAATTATAATATTCTTCAAAGGCAGAAAACCTTATTTCAAATTTCTGGAATTTTAAACCCATTTGTTTCTCTTCAAAGTTTAAGTATGGGTTTTTGTGGTTCAGATATGTATCACCACCTTGATTTTTTAAAAAAATCTGAAGATTATAGAAGATATCTTTTGAAAACACTTAATGATAAACATGCCTATGGTGGTTCAAGGACTGGGGATTGGAAGTGGACAGTTGGTAGTAATTTTTTCAAATCCATAGATGATTTTTCTCATCAAATACCAAAAATAACAAGCCAAATGGAGCATTACTTGATTGACATGATTTGTTTATTATTCTGGGGTTTTATGCTACCTATGATCATAAAACATAGAACGAATAGAGATTTAGTTTAATGAGTGGCTATTACCAGATATTAATGAGCGAGTCTTTGCATCTTATACGTTCACCATTCAAGATAATAACTTTATTACTTTTTATTTTTGCAATGGTCTACGGATGTAAGAATGGTTATGAATTGTTTGAAAAGCAAAACAATGAAATAAATGCAATTAGCAAAGAAAATAAGGCATCAATTAATGAAATGATCGTTCAATATGAAGCAATTGAAAGTGGTGACCAGGAAAAACCAAGGAGAGACCCAACCACACCTTATTGGGCAATATGGAATACGCCCTCTTATGCTTTTAAACATCCGTCTTCAATGATGGTATTTAGTTTGGGACAAGCAGAGCAATATGGATATTATAAGCGAGTCACAAACTGGAGTTCAACGTTTGACAGCGATTTATCTGAGGAAATCGCAAACCCTGAGCGCTTAGCGATAGGAACATTAGATTTTAATTTTGTATTCATTTATCTGTATCCAATTTTAATGATCATATTGTTATTTAACATAGGCGGATTAGAAAAAGATCTTCGTTTTTATAGATTGATTTATTTACAGAACATTACAAATGCAAAATGGCTTTTCGCCCGCTTTTCTTTTTATTTCATTATTACATTTTTATTAATGGTTGGTTTTACATCATTCTCTGCACTATTGGCAGGAGTCCTCAAAAATGAATTACCCAATTTCATCAATCTTCTTTTTACGATATTAGCTTATATATTAATGTGGTTCACTATATTCTTCTTTATAAACTATTTTGGAAAAGGAAGCTCTGATCAAGCTATGAAAATGATTACTATTTGGCTAGCATTATGCATAGTCATTCCAGGTATTGTTCATCAGATTACATCAACCAGATACCCAACAAATTACATGACGGATTATCTTGATGTAAGTCGAGAACATAGTAATGATATTTTTGAGTCATCTGCTGACACTCTTAGAATGATTTTATTGAGTTCATTTCCAAATTTAGAACATACTCAATTTTCTGCTGACACAATTATGGATAAAAGTATCATTAACAGAAGTGTTTCTGGTCTGGTAAACGTTTTAAACAAGAATGTTGCATTTAAAATTGAAAGCTTGAACAAAGATAAGAATGAATTCATAAAAAAATTTAATCCAATCAACCCTATTACAGTTTTTCAAAATCAAATTAATTCCATAGCAGGTACTGATTATTATGCTTACCACCATTACAGAAGATACATACAATCAATAATTGATGAGAAAATAGAATTAATATTAGAAGATACATGGAATAAGAAAGTGGTAAATAAAGAGAAATATATTGAATACGTTACAAAGTTTAATTAATGAAGTGAGTGCTATTTTGAATTATTTATGTTAAAATAGTCCCAAGATATTTTAACACGGCAATAGCACTCACTCAAATATCAAAAGAGAAAAATGAAAGAAATCACTATAACAATTGAAAAACTAATCTTAAAACCTTTTAATATCAAGTCTGATACAGTTGGAGCACTTGCAAGCGGGCTTTGTATGCTTCATTGCCTTGCAACACCATTTTTTTTCATAGCCTCTGCTTGTTCATCTAGCTGTTGTAACAATGCACCATTGTGGTGGCAATGGATGGATTATGTTTTCTTAGGTATAGCTTTTTTTGCGATACAACAAACATCTAAATCATCAAAAAGAGAATGGGTCGTTCAAGGCTTATGGGTATCTTGGACGGTTTTATTTTTATTTATGTTAAATATAAAATTAGAATGGATTCAAATATCTGAGAATTTAAAATTTATCCCCGCATTTGCACTCGTTGGTCTACATGTTTATAATATGAGATTTTGTCAATGTGAAAAAGAATGTTGCTGATAGCAAAAATTCCATATAAAAATAGGAAAGTATATGAAAGAGAATGAATACCCTATTTTAAAGGTTACAAATGTTGAATGGGATAAGGATCACGATGAGTTTGATACCTTACCAACAGAATTTGAACTAAAATGGGGATTTAAAAATTGGGATACTGATGAAGTATCAAAGTGGATAAGTCAGAAATTTGATTGGGTTTTTGATAGTATCAATATTCAGCAAGTAGGAACGTGGCAGGAGGATAGTGGATGAGGAGGCTGCTGTTAATTAGGCTGCAGTTGCAGCTAGTTTAACTTAAATAATAGTGTGGTTTCCACATTATTCATTAAAGTTAATTATTACAGGTATTTATACCCATTATTTTATATATCATACACGTCCCAATTATCGCGTTAAAGATAAGTATTGCACCAATGGTAAAAAGAATGAGAGAGTAAAAACTAGTACCTATGATTAATGGAGATGGAATCATAAAAAGTGCCATTAAGAATCTTAAAATTCTTTCTGCATTATTTTGGTTTTTTTCAAATATTTTCATAACCAAATATTATTATTAATGCTGCTATAAATACTAAGTTTTATTTAATGAATTTGAAGCTTATAATTGCCAAAAACATGTTACATGAAATAGTATTATCGATACACTTTACATTATTTCATTATTTTAAATCAATGCATTAATTAGGTCTATTTGAAGAACTTAAGAATAGGATATCAAAGATTATTTCTGATTACAACTATAGGCAGCTGCCGAAATAATGACATTTATTCGTGAAAGAAAAATACTCAATTAATTTTGTTTCTCTCCAATTATGTTTACACTGTATTCATTACATAGGATTTTCAGGTTATTTATTTACACTATTACTTTTTTACTAAATAAATTTCAGTTATCATAATGTACTATTTACTTCATACGATTATTAATAATTCGTTTAATTTATTACAAATTCTAATATTATTTAGGGTAGTCATAAGTTGGATACCGCACGATGCTCATAATCATTTCATTCAAATTCTTTACCAGATCACTGACTTAATACTAAGACCGATTAGAGATATATTACCTGTACAAAGTGCTGGCATAGATTTTTCCCCGATTTTAGCTTTCTTACTTCTTGGTTTCGCAAAGAAGTTTTTACTGATGGTAGTTTAAGTTTAATCAATCTCGGCAATGAGTTCATTATGGAAAAATACACTAATACCTTTATGTTTATTATATGTAAATCATAGGCTCAAAATGGAATTTTAGAAATGGATGCAAAAAACGGAACTTAAGAAAAAACAATATTTTTTGATGGTGGATCAGGTCGATTATTTTTTAATAGCAAATTTTTTTTGTTTTTGAGATTATTATTTAATGTTATCAAAATTTAAATCATCTTGGGCTGGTGTTTCAGCTGGACTGGCACTTTAAAATATGAGTAATTTGAATTTAATAATATCCTAATAAAGAGTAAGATCAAATGAATGCAAACTCCATAAAATATTTAATCATATTACTATTTATAGTAAATCAATCATTGTCCCAGGGAGCGCTTTCAATAGGTTTTTGGAATGTAGAAAATCTCTTTGATTTGGAAAATAACCCTCATAAAAATGATGATGAGTTTGCTTTAAATGGAAGAAAAAATGTTGATAAAAAAATTTATGATCTCAAAATTAAAAATTCATCTGAGGTAATAAGAGATTTGAATGTTGATATTTTAGGACTTTGCGAGGTCGAGAATATGGCCGTCTTAAAGGATTTGAATAATTCATACTATGAACGAGATTATAAAATTATCCATTATGAATCGCCAGACCGGCGTGGAATTGATAATGCTTTAATGTATGATGAGAATCGATTCAAGGTTTTATCAAGCCTGCCAATAACTAATAATTTAGAAAATAGAGGGACGACAAGAGACATCCTATATGTCAAAGGATCTTATGAAAACCAAATCTTGCATATATTCATTAATCATTGGCCTTCGAATTATGGTGGGAAGGAAAAATCCATTCCCAAAAGATTGTCAACAGCAAAATTATTATTAAATGAGATTAAAAAAATACAGTTATATGACCAATGGGCTGAAATTATTCTACTAGGAGATTTTAACGAAAACCCAGATGATTCAAACATAAAATTATTAGAGGAAATTGGATTGGTTAGCTTAATGAAGCCAATGGTGGATATGCCTAAGACTGGTACATACGTTTATAGAGGTAAAGATTATCTATATGATCAGATAATTGTAAATCAAGGACTAATGGATTCAGAAAATCTAAAAATAAATAGCAGGTCAATATCTATCCTTGATTTACCTAAATATCGGCAGCAAGAAGGGAAATATAAGCATTATCCATTTAGATTTTGGGCAGGTAATAGGTTACTGGGAGGATATTCTGATCACCTTGCGATAAGGGTTGAGATCATAAACCTTTAAATTTGTCTAGCTAAACATTATAATCCTAAAAGTTATATCAATCGTTAATGTATCTTTCTTTTGAATTCAAATATTGAACATTACATTCTTTTAGCTTCCCAAACCATTGATAACGATTTTTGGAAAAAGTATCGTATGTAAAATTTCTTATTTTTAAAGGAAAAATCTTAAGCAGCAATAATACTTTGAAAATTCCTCCTAAATCCAAAAATATTTGAATTATTGCATCAGATTTAAAATAAAATTTTCCTTTTGAGTAATAGACGATGAATTTTCCAATATCATTTGCTTTGATTTTATTTTTTAAAAAGCTTTTTGAGAAATTTGTTGAGATATGGGCGTACTTAAAATTTTTGGATTTATCTAATTTGATGAGATGTTGAACAAATCTGCTACACAATAAACAAAAACCATCATAAAAAATTATATGATCCTTGGATTCATTTATAATCATCATACCTTTTTTCTTTTAGTACTTAATTGAAAATTATGAAAGCTATCAACTTATGTAACGCTAATTTAACCATAGTATTAAATGGTTATTGAACATAGTTTGATTGTAATCATAATTCATTATTTTATTTTTAATAATCAATCATTATAATTTTAAATACATTAATGAAAAAAATGTCTATGCAATTTTGTTTAATGATTAGTACTATGAATATATCGATCAAATCTTATTTTGTCATAAGTCTTTCAGAAAGGGAAGGAGTATTTTAATGAATTATTATTTTAGGACAGTATTGCAATGTTTAATGTTTTTTTTGCTATTAAAATCCTGCACTAAAAGTCACATACCGCAAGAATATTCAATAGAGCAGTTTTATGAAAATACTCGAATAGGTGGTGGTGCTTTTTCAGATGATGAGACGAAGCTATTGATTAGCAGTGATCAATCAGGAATATTCAATATATATGAGATTGATATCTCTACAGGACTAAAAACACAAAAGACGTTCTCAGAAAAAGAATCATTTTTCGCCATAGATTATTTACCTGGAACGAATAGTATCTTGTATTCTGCAGATAAAGGAGGCAATGAATTGACTCATATCTTCCTACTTGATTCAAATGGTACTACAACCGATCTTACGCCAGGCAAAAATGAAAAAGCTGGATTTGCGGGTTGGAGCAAAGACAAGAAATCAATGTACTTCACATCTAATAAGCGAAATCAACGATTTTTTGACTTTTACAAGATGAATTTGGATACGAGGCAGATTAATATCATATACCAAAATGATAATGGGATCAATATTTCAGACATGTCGGATGATGAAACCTGGTTTGCATTTAGTCAACCAATAACAACTAGTGAAAATAAACTGTTTCTGACAAATAGGATTAACAATTTAAAAATTGAAATATCAGAAACTCCTGGGAGTTATAATGCTTCTGGTTTTAGTAACGATAATAAATATTTTTATTATACTACTGATGTGGAGAAAGAATTTGCATATTTAGTCAAATTTGAAATGGAAACCAGAAAAAAAGAAATCATTTATGAAACCAATTGGGATGTGATGTACAGTTATATGAGTGAGAATGAGAGATATCGTGTCATTGCAATTAATGAAGATGGAAAAAATACTCTGTTCATAGAAGACCTAGCAAACAACGAGAACATACCATTTCCTAAAATCCCAGATGGGGACATAAAGGCTGTTTTGTTATCCGATAGTGAAGAGAAAATCCGATTGACCATAGGAACATCAAAAAGCCCAAATGACATATATGTCTACGAGATGGCTACAAAAAAACTAAAAAAATTAACGGAAACATTGAATCCTAACATAAACCCGAACGACCTTGTATCAGCAGAAGTTGTAAGGTTTTCCTCATTTGATGATTTAGTTATTCCCGCAATTTATTATAAACCTCATACTGCGACTAAAGATAATAAAGTACCTGCTATGGTTTGGGTGCACGGTGGTCCAGGAGGACAAAGTCGTACTGGATATTCTGCATTTATCCAATATCTAGTAAACCATGGCTATGCCATATTAGCAGTCAATAATCGTGGCAGTAGTGGTTATGGAAAAACTTTTTTTAAAATGGATGATCGTAATCACGGTGATAAAGATCTTAAGGATTGCATATGGGGAAAAAAGTGGTTACTAAAGCAGGAGTATATTAACTCTGAAAAAATTGGAATTATTGGAGGAAGCTATGGTGGATTCATTACGATGGCAGCAATGACATTCGAGCCTGATGAATTTAAAGTTGGAGTTAATATTTTCGGTGTTACTAATTGGCTCAGAACATTGAAATCAATACCTCCATATTGGGAATCATTCAGAAATGCACTCTATAAAGAGATGGGTGACCCTACCACAATTGATTCACTTAGGTTGTATGATATTTCACCTGTATTTCATTCTGATAGAGTAAAAAATCCGGTGATGGTTTTGCAAGGCGCTAACGACCCTAGAGTATTAAAGGTTGAATCAGATGATATAGTCAAAGGCATTAGGGCAAATGAGATAACTGTCGAATATGTGGTCTTCGATGATGAAGGACATGGTTTTCGAAAAAAAGAGAATGAGATAAACGGTTATGGAAAGGTTTTAACATTTTTAGATAAATATCTTAAAGGTGAGGAAAAAACCTTATCGACTGACAATTTAANCAATTAGATTAATTAATGGATTGAATCTTTGAACCATTTGTATCNTNTTCTGGGAATTATTTAAATTTTTTNTTGAATTTCAAAAGACATCTTTTATTTGTGTNTACTANTCCTTTGATTAATACAAAGCTAGGTCAATTGGAAGNAATTCGTTAAAGTANNATTTATGGTTAGCTAAAATATTTTGACGGATTTTATTTTAATAGTNAATTATGGCGAGANTCTTTAATAGAAGACTAANAGTAANAATGCTTTTTTTAGTTTTGGTTTTCTAGCCTCTCCATCTNTATTTAANGCTAATAAGGCGATTAAAAAAAAGAAAAATTATGNATGAAAAAGGAATTAAAAACATAACCGAATTGCCTAAGANTGGTCCTTGGCCAACTACCGATCCTTTTTTATTCTGCGTACACCACAATGATTCATATCCTAATGCAAAAAAGGATATGACCCCAGATTCAAGTTTGATTGATAGGAATTTAGGAAATGATTTTTCAAATAAGGATGGCTGGAGTATGTATCATGGTGAGTCAATACCTGGTTTTCCTAAGCATCCACATAGGGGTTTTGAAACATTGACTGTCGTGGGCAAGGGCATAATAGACCATTCTGATTCGTTAGGTGCTACTGCAAGATATGGAGATGGTGATGCACAATGGTTAACTGCTGGGGATGGTATAAACCATTCGGAAATGTTTCCCTTGTTCAATAGAGCTTCTCAAAACATAATTGATTTTTTTCAAATTTGGATTAATCTACCTTCCCACAAAAAGAGAGCAAAACCTAATTTTGAAATGTTTTGGGAAAATCAAATACCTAAGGTTAGATCAAAAGATGGCAATGGCATTGAATCAGTAGTTGAATTAATCTGCGGCACATACTCTGGAATAAATTCTCCCAAACCTCCACCTAATTCTTGGGCAAGTAAAAAGGATAATGATGTGGCGGTATGGATAATTCGGCTGAAAAATGGGTGTGATTTCGTTTTACCTAGATCAAGTAGAGAAGTTTCAAGGAGTATTTACGTTCTAAATGGAGATGCAATTAGTTTGAATGGTAGTAGCCCTTTTACTAATTCAATGATTGAATTGTATGCTGATGAAGAAATATCTCTCAAGAATAAAGGTAAGGATACAAAGGTATTGCTGCTGCAGGGAATGCCCATAAATGAATCAGTTTATCAGTATGGTCCTTTTGTAATGAATACTAGGGCTGAAATTCATGAAGCATTCAATGATTACAATCAAACTGGTTTTGGAGGATGGGTTTGGGAAGATAGTGGTCCTGTTCATGGACAATATGAAGGAAAATTTGCAAAAATGATGAATGGTGAAATTCTAAAACCTTCTTAGAAATATTTAAAACGAATTGATAAGGTATAAATAATTGATAAAAAAAAGGAAGCTAGTTAAATGAAAAAAACATTCAATGATTTTGTAGAAGAATCAAGAGAGCAATTAGAAATCATTAATTCTGATAAATTAAACAACATGATTAATGAAAAAGAAGATATTGTCATTATTGATGTTAATGATAAAGAAGATGTAGAAAAACGAGGTATGATCGATGGTGCCGTTAACATATCGTTGGGTACTCTTTTTTATAAAGCAGATGAAAATGTACCTGAAGATTTTAAAGATCAAAGAATTCAAAATAGAAATCAAAAAGTTGTTGTGACCTGTAGTTTAGGTCTATGTGCAGCAATAGGTGGAAAACTACTGAAGGATATGGGATTTGAAGATGTCGCTCTACTTGAAGGTGGTGTTTCAAAATGGGAAGAGGATGGATATACCCTAAAAAAGTGATCTAGTATTATAACTTGATACAATTTTTACTATAGATTCTTCATTATTCGCTTGATTTATGTTGTCCTTATATGTATTTGTTAGAGTAAGTAAAAACTATCGATTAATATGAGAAAAATTGTAATTCTTATGACATTAAGCATATTGTTTAACAATTGTTTTCCACATAAAACAAAAGAAGAAAAAATTACAGAAAAACATTTAAAAACATCATACCAAAATTCGGAAGTATTGCACAACCAGCAAGTTGCAACTGAAAATGACTACATAACAAAAATCATACCCCCTAATTCCGTAATCATGGGGTATGTGATTGATGGCTATGAACCCAGCAAAGAACAGTATGAGAAGATGACGCATATAGCAATTTCATTTCTCAGAGCCACTAATTCACATGGTGATATTGCAATGACCTCTGGCTGGGAAAATCTGAATGAGATAATAACATCTGCTCACGCTAATGGTGTTAAAGCACTGATTTCATTTGGCGGTGGTGCATTTAAAGTTACATCAGAACTTATGGGTATAGAGCAAAATCGTCAAAATCTTATTCGTAACATAATTAAGTTTATTAGAGATCATGAATTAGATGGGTTCGATTGTGATTGGGAGCCATCCTGGATTGATGATAAAACTGAAATGGAGAAGATAAATAATGCTCTTACAAATTATTACATCACATTTATCAGAGAGTTTCGTAAGGCACTTGATGATGAATTTGGAAAAGGTAACAAGATTTTCACTGCTGCCATTTTAAATGGGAATAGTATTTGGTACTCAAGTAAAAAACAAATTGCACATTTCCCCCAAAATGGTTGGTGGCACTATCTAGATTGGATTTCTTTAATGAATTATGATAATGATCTTGGTTCAAAACATGCTACCTTTGAATCTGTTTTTGGATCACAGGGTTCAGTCTCTTACTGGACTGCTTTTGGTATTCCACAGTCAAAGATCATGATAGGAGTTCCTTTTTATGGACGAGCAGGTTGGGGTGACGAATGGTTATTCTATAAGGATATTGTGAATATGAATCCGATGATTGCAGATACAGTAGATTATATCATGCATAATAAAAGTAAATTAGAAAGAAAAAAAGAATACGGATTTAATGGTGTTTCAACTATCATCAGAAAAGTTAAAGAATTAAAAAAATTAAATCTTACAGGAATCATGTTTTGGCAACTAAGCGGCGATTTGCCTTCCACACATCAAAAATCTCTTTTGAAAGCAATGAACGAAGAGTTTATAAAATAAATTACTAATCGAATTATGAATCAAGCGGTAAAAGAAGCCTAAGAAAGGAATCAAATAATGAAAGTTTATTTATCTGGACCTATAGAGAATGCCATTAATGATGGAGCAGATTGGAGGAAAGAAATCACCCAATGGCTAAAAACTAGGCTAGGTCATGACGTATTTGATCCGGTAATTGAAACTAGAAATATCATTGAAAAATACAATGCAGCTGAATTTCGCCTTTTGAAGAAAACAAATCCTGTTCAATACAAAAAAATCTTTAAAGATATAATTAAAGTAGACCTCAATGCAGTTGTTCATGACTGTGATTATTTGATCGTCAAGTGGGACGAGTCAGTTTTTAAGGGTGGAGGCACTCACGGGGAGGTTACAATCGCACATTGGTTTAACAAACCCATATTCCTAGTTAATTTTCTTTCAATTGAAGATGTTAGTTCATGGATATTTTCATGTGCGGACCATTTCGTAAATGATTTTGATGATTTGAAAATTAAGTTAGAAGAGATGTATAGTGAATAATTGTGCCAAGAAAATTAATTTTGTTTTTTAAATTATTTCTTGCTTAATAAATTTTAAATTTTAAATGACATAATTTATTGAAAGTATTTCTTCAATGGTGGTAAGATATATCTAATTATGTTTCCAAAACTAAGAAATCGGTTCATTATCATGGAGATTCGTTCCATGATATTTATTAGATTAAAATATTAATAATAAATCAGGAATCATTATGATAAGATATTTGTTGTCAGGGGGAATTTACATGGTTCCCATAGTAGTTTCATTTTTTCTCATCATCATAATTTCAGTAAAAAATTTTAAAGGCGCTTACCACGTTAATAAAATTATGCTCATTGGTTCTTTCGCAGGACTGTTTGGGATAGTTGCAACAGGGATTGCATTGAACAATGCAGTTAGTATTGTACCTGATATTTCAAAAATTTCGCCCCAAATACTCTGGAGTGGAATCAAAGTATCTTTTGTTACTACCTTTTCTGGCGGGGTAACTTTGTTTTTCTCGACTGTTTTGTGGTATGTGTTTTCTATCAGAAACAGCTCTTAGATAATTTAATCAGATCTTATATTTAGATATGAATTGTTCTTTGGAAAAAAATCTTTAAAACACTTCTTTCATATGTTTGGACATATTTCTCTAATCACAAAACGAAATATATTTCATGAAATATAAAATTGTCATCACGGGAGTTACTAAGGGGTTAGGTAGGGCCTTAGCTGAGTATTACATTGCCGATGGTCATATTGTTATTGGATGTGGTCGAAATGTTGAAGAAATTGATATGATGTCTAATAATTTTTCAAAAAATAATGATTTTCAGATTGTTGATGTCTCTAAACATGAAAATGTTAGCTACTGGGCGAGAGATATCATAGACAGGTTTGGTACTCCAAATTTCATATTGAACAATGCAGGTATAATCAATAAAAATAAAGAATTGTGGAATATACATGAAAAGGAATTTTCAGAAGTCATGAATATAAATGTAAAAGGAATGCACAATACCATCAGAAATTTCGTACCAAAAATGATAGAAGCTAATTCTGGAACCATAGTTAATTTTAGTTCTGGATGGGGAAGAAGTACATCGCCAAAAGTTGCACCATATTGCGCAAGCAAATGGGCCGTTGAGGGTCTTTCTAAATCTCTTGCGCAGGAACTCCCTAATGGATTGGCATGTGTTGCATTTAATCCAGGTGTGATTGATACAAATATGTTAAGATCATGCTGGAATGAAAATGCAGGTATGTATGAAACGCCAAGTGAATGGGTAAAAAGAGTTGCACCTTATTTATTAAAAATTGATAAAAGTAAAAATGGAGCATCCTTAAGTGCCCCATAATATCAATAATTACATATTTTTATAATATTTCCATCTGATCATGTTTATATTATTTTCAACAAAACATAGGTTTTTTTATGAAAAGAACTATTTTCATTATTTATTCCTCTTTCCTTTTTTCCCAAGCACTGCTTCCATCAAAAAATTACATAGACCAGTTAAAAACTGCGGTTGAAAATGCAGCACGATCAGGACAAGTAGTTTGGGCCGAAGAATTTTCAGGATTAACCTGACCTACATGCCCTAGCGTGAGTTTCGCGTTTGATAGTCTCTTACAAACATATCCAGATAATCTCATGACGTTATTTTGGCACAGTCCTGGTTTTTCACCATCAGGATATGAGCATTTTACAATTGAGGAAGAATATAGCTACAGGTCCTCAATGTACAATGTAAATGGAGTACCTGGAATTATTTGGAATGGTCTTGAATTAGGCGCAGGAGGGGCCTCGAATTGTAACTGGGAAGCGACTTTCCCAGGTCTAGAAAATCAATTCCAAAGCTATAATGGTGAAAGTAGTCCTTATCATATTGCATTAGAGGGTGATGTGGAGGAGGATGGTCAATTTCATTATAATGTTATTTTAACTTTAGATGAAGATTTTGATTCTGAGAATCAATTTCTTGAAATATTTGTCTCTGAGGACAGTGTTGGAACTAATTGGACATCCTGTGCAGCCTTTGAGGATTTAGTAAACAAACCGGTGCGCCATCTTGCTAGAGCATACTTGACAATGGACGATGAAGACAAGCTTCCTATATCCATAGAAATGGCAGGAGAATCTGAAGTGTTTACAGGGGAATTTGAATTAGTAGACATTTGGAATGATTCTCTTATTTCTATTACTGCTATCATCCAAAATTTTGATACCTACGAGGTGAAACAGGCAACTGCCTCAAATATATATCACATACCAAGAGATAGGGATTTTGATGGAATTTTAAATCTACAAGATAATTGCCCGGATGACCATAACCCTGAACAAGAGGATCTTGATGGGGATGATATTGGAGATATTTGTGACCCTTGCAATGGGATTGTTTATGTTCCTGGAAATGTAAATGGCGACGCTAATGAGGATAATGATCCAATTATCGATGTCATTGATGTATTAGCACTTTCCGATTATTTAGATTCTGGTATTGGAAACGAATGTCAGATACTTGATGTTCTTGAAGATGGTAATATCAATGATTGGGATATATTAGTACTGACTGAGTGGATTATGAATGGTACGAATTAATAAAACTTAAAAAAAAGAGAATAAAATATGGATAATAAAGTTATTGGTTTAATTATAATGCTTACTGTTCTTTTTGGTCTAACATATATGGTTACCCAAGGGGATGTATTTGGCTTCATAAGCGCAGAATCAGTCGTATTTATTTTAGGTGTTGGTGGTGGTATGACTTATATGAGGAAACATAAAATTAATGATGATGAACTAGGGAGTGTGCTGAACGAAAATTTTGTTTTAGCTGGATGGCTAGGTGCATTAGTAGGATTAATAACCATGCTTCCAAATGTTGGTTTTGGTGATGAAAATTTCCGTATTGGTCTGTCTTACGCAATCTTACCAATTTTGTATGGTTATGTCTTAGGTAAAATTGCTCATGCTTTTTTGGAAAAGTAAATTAAAACGGTTGTTTTTCTAAAAGGCCTTGCTAGTGCAAGTGAACTGTTGGTGAAGCTGTAAATATATTTGCCAAGTGTTTTGTTCCTTCTGGTTCAAAACTCCACCAAATGTAGAAATAATAAAGAACTATAATGATGAAAAGTATCATCATGTAAATTGTCCATTTAAATAGCTTATCCATTTATTGTATTCATCAGATCATTAGTACGTTTAAATGATAATTTAGCTAAATATTAATGTGTTTTCCTTTAATTCTATGCGATTTGTTGTTTTGTTCTTATGCATTAAATTTTGATAATCGAATGGAATATTTAAATTGACTGTAGATAAGATTAAAATCAATAGACTTAGTTGTCGCTTTGAGGACGGTAATCTTGAAAAAGAATTTCTCAACTATCGTTGGAATAAGATTTGGAAGAATATAAAGATTCTTCTTTATTTTGATATCCCTGTAGGCTTCATAATAAGACTGGATGATATTTTTGTACAAGGCGCTGGAAAAAACATATACTATTTATCATATCATTGTTTTTCCATAATAATAATGCTTCTTTTCCTTTTTTCATCTAATGAGAAAAAAAGAAAATACCACCAGCTTTACTTTTTATTTTCCTCAATAGGCTTTATGAACTGCGGTGCTTGGACATACTATTTTTCCGATATACAATTTCCTGTTGGTGCAGGCGTTCTACCTATTATCATCATGCTTTATCTCATAATATATCCGTTTCATTTCATCAATGGTCTGATCGCAGTTCTGGGTACTGCAATTCCATTTACTATTCTCGTGATATCTCAGGGGAACATGTCCATAGACCAACTTCCTTATCTTTTGTTTTTACCAGTTATCTTTCTTGCTCCAAATAAAAGAGGAAGGGAAATTGATTTTAGAAGAGATTTTTTTCAAAATAAGACTCTTGAGGCAAACAGGCAATTGATGCAGCAAACATTGAAAAGATATTTTGGAGAAACTCTCACTGAAAAAATCTTAGATAATGAAGGAGACATAAAAGGGGACAATATATGGGTTTCCATATCATTCACTGATATTACATCCTATTCAACGATCATTGAACACATGTCTCCTGAAACGGCTGTAAAATTTCTTAATGAATATTTTTCAGCTATGCATGACGTTATTGAAAAACATCGTGGTCAGATAATTAATTATATTGGAGACTCTGTGATGGTCGTTTTTGGAGCACCACAAAAATTAGAGGATCATGAAATTTTAGCTGTAAAATGTGCCATCGAAATGCGGACTAGATTGAATGAATTAAATAAAAAATGGGATGAAAGTGAATTTTCTAGGTATTGGAAGAATCACAGTATTGATAAGATCACAGCCAGAACAGGTATCCATACGGGAAGCGTAATAGCAGGGAATATTGGTAGTGAAAGAATGTTGCAATATAGTACAATAGGAGATACGGTTAATGTTGCATCTAGATTAGAGCAGAGAAATAAAGAATTTTCTACAGAAATACTTTTTTCCCATGAAATATATACTGCATTAACTAAAGACCTTTATGATGGGTCAACATACCAGGGTGAGATTCACTTGAAAGGCAGGGATACCAAAACAAAGACCTATAGTATTTAGGTGCTGAATATTTCTCAATAAAACATCTATTTCGTTGAATTAACTTAATCGATGAGAAATTATCCAATCCTGATCAATCTCTTTTTAAGTTTTGTAACTGGACAGGGAGGAAGTTACGCATTGGATTTTGATGGATCTAATGATTATGTAGTGATACCAACATCTGTGGCTGTTGCCAATGATAACACTTTTTCTATAGAGGCTTGGGTGTATTGGAGAGCTGGCACTAATGGAACAATTTATGCAGAAGGATTCACCTCTTCATATAATCCAATGCTTTCCATTATACCACGACCGGTGGATGGCGGAGGTATAGAATTAGTTTGTAGAGATTTAAGTAATACTGGTTTAGTAGCACAACCCACAACGGGTGTGGTTACTGAAACAAAATGGACTCATGTCTCAGTTACGAGACTTTCTTCCACAAACATAAAAGTATACATAGATGGTGTTCAAACTGATAATTTAACATTTTCTTCTCCATCTAGTTGGACAGTTAATGCCATACGACTTGGTCTGCGACAAAGAGCAGGTACAGATTCTCCCTTTGATGGAATCATTGATGAAGTTCGCATTTGGAATGATGCTCGTACCGTAGCTGAGATCCAGGAGTACATGCACAAGGACCTTACGGGTAGTGAGAGTAATTTAGTAGCCTATTACAAGATGAGCAATGGTACGGGTACTTCCTTGACGGATAACAGT
>PBFM01000029.1 GCA_002718655.1 Fidelibacterota bacterium | reverse complement strand
TGGCACCTCAGCGACAGATGATGGAAGTAAGGTTGTTTTTGACAAAACGAAACCCGATTTAAATATAGTGACCCTGACGACGAATAATACTTGGAGTAACACATGGGCAAAAGTTGGAGACCTAGGGATAGTAAATATAAATGCATCTGAAGATCTATTAACTCTTGAGTACAAAATAAATGGTAGTTCGGTAGAAGAAAATTGGATTGATGCCAGAACAATTGAGCATCAGTACATTTTCTCAGATTCAGACGAGGAGGGTAGAGTCCCAATTGAGATAACATACTCTGATTCATCGGGTAATATCGGCGACACTGTTACACTGACCACTAATAATAGTTATATTGTCTTTGATAATACACCACCGTCTAATTTTACTGTAGGCGAAGTCAACTCGGCAGGAGGTAATGTCGTTGAATTATTTTGGAACTCGACAAATACAGCGTTGGAAGTTGCTGTACCAATCGCTAGTGATACTACATTGAAAAATGGTAGGGTACAGGTATATGCAAACATAGGAGATAACACAAGAGAAACATTAGGCGATTATGCTACTATAGGTAATGATGAGGTTGGTTCTACAATGAAAATAACAATAGAAGGGTCAGCTGTTAGATCTGTTACAGGTTATGGGGAAGAAGAAATATTTATTCTTGGGGCAGATATTTATGATGTCCCAGGAAATCAAACAATAGGGGTTGAGAGTGTAAGCCAAATAACTATTGAAGAAGACCCTCCTTCATTGACCTATGTATCATATCGCTCAAATTTTTCAGACTCCACACTTGCAACAGTTGGGCATGAGATAACAATCACCCTCAAAAGTGATGAGGGGTTGCAAGAACCCTCAGCAACTATTTCAGAAAATATGGCAGTAATATCTAAAATAGATTTAAGTAATTGGAATGCTAAATATGTTATGCAAGATGGTAATGCTGAAGGTATCATCTCTTTTGAAATTGATGAGATTATTGATGTTGCTGGTAACCCAGGTAGTGGAAGTACTGCCTCTACAGATGGTTCAGTTGTTACCTTTGATAATACAAAACCAATTTTAGATCTTGTAAGAATAACTTCAAATAATATTGATTCTACTTGGGCTAAAATTGGCGATACGATTTCACTTATTTTCAAAGCAAATGAATTATTATCAGATCAAAGCGCAGATATCTTTAATGAATCTACGATTATTACTGAATTAGCTGATGATAAATATCTTGCAGAATATGAGGCTATTGAATCAAACAATGAGGGCCTAGTGAACTTTGAGATTATGGTTATTGATTCTGTTGGCTTAGTAAGTGAGCCTGTTTTGGAGACTACAAATTCTTCAGCTGTCACTTTTGATAAAACTTTACCAATCTTGACAGAGGTACATATTGAATCAAATAATGATAACAACAGAACAATTGCAATAACAGGTGATGATATTATTCTTACATTTCGTTCAGATGAGCCTTTAATTATTGACTCAATATTGGTAACAATAGCAAATGAAATAGCTACATTATCCCAAGATGGTGAAGATTATATAGGAACCATCACATTGTCTGGGGATGAACCAGGTGGAATTCTTTCCTATACAATAGACTTCCTTGACAGAGCGTCCAATCGAGGCGTTCAGGTCACACAAACTACCGATGATAGCTATGTTAATCATGATATCGTTCCACCAGAATTATTATCAGTAAGTATCTATTCAAACAATCAAGATTCTACTTGGGCTAAGCCTGGAGATACTGTTTTCGTGAAGTTTCTTGCTAATGAGGCTTTAGATAATTTAGATATTATCATTTCTAATTCTATCTCATCTTATATTGATGATGGAGCTGCAAACTACAGAGGGTATCATATAATGGAGGAAGATGATGAAGAAGGAGAAATTCAATTTAACATAGAATATACGGATATTGGTGGTGCGACTGGTCCAAGTTCTAATTCGACAACAGACGGGACAATAGTCAAATACGATAAAACTATACCTGAAATAACTAATATTAGGATGTCTTCCAATAATTCCTTGATTGATTCAGCAGGGATAGGTGATGTTGATTCATTATTTTTCACTTCATCAGAAATGCAACGTAATGTTTTCGTTTCTTTGGCTGATTCAATTATTACCCCTCTGCAAAATAGCCTTGATTTTATAGCAACTCGAGAATTGCTTGAAGATGATACTGATGGCTGGATAAGTTTTTCAATTACTATTGAAGATTCAGCAGGAAATAGTACAGGCCAAATTAATGAGACCGATGATGGCTCAGGTGTATGGTTTGATGGAACATATCCAGAATTGACAACAGTATCTTTTAATTCTTCAAATATTAATGACCCAGGTCTGGCAATAGAAGGAGACACTCTATTTTTGGATTTTATATCAACTGAAGAATTGAGTTTGATTTCTATTTCAATTGCTGGTAATCAAGCAGATACAACATTTCAAACTGAATTCAGAACTTCCTATCGTTCTATTTATGTAATGAATGGAAGTGAGAACGAAGGATATATTCCACTTCAGATTGATTTTTCCGATTTAGTTGGAAACCAAGGACAAACAATAACATCCACTACAAATGGAACTAGTATATTGTTTGATATGACACCACCCATAGATTTTCAAATTGATACAATTATTGTGTTAGGTGGCAATGTTATAGAAAATTATTGGAATGCATCAAATGATTCAATAGTACTGAAATTGCCTATTCCATTAGATGATGAATCATTAATTGGAGGATACATACGACCTCAGGCTAGATTTGGGGAAGGTGTATGGAATTTTGGCGAAGGTGAATTCATTGATTGTGGTGATACTATTCAGATTACAAGCATACCAGATAGTGGGAAAATGACGATAAAAATTAGTCAAGCTAGCTTTGAATTAACTAGTGGTTATGCTGATAATGGGATTACTCAATTCACTGCTGTCATAACTGATAGAGCGGGAAATGAAACCATAGGATCAAGTGATGAGACGACTCTTCATATTGATGAAACAATTCCTGTAATCAATGAAGTAAATATTTCGTCTAATAATCTTTTGAATAGTAATTGGGCGATTGTATCTGATTCCATTAGCCTTGTATATGTTTCTAGTGAAGGCTTGTACCAACCCACTGCCATTATCTTGGAGGATTCAATAATATCTAATGCTAATAGTAATGGTACATCTTGGAATGGGTCATATATTGTTAATGAAGGTAATGAAGAAGGTCCAGCATCCTTTAGTATAAGTTTTTCAGATACTGCGGGGAATTATGGCATAGAAATCACAGAAACAACTGATGGGTCTAGTATTAACATAGATAATACATCTCCTTTGATATCTGATATATTCGAAGGGGCAGAAAGTCAAGAAAGGAGTTATTATAATAATTCGGATACTATTACAGTTTATTGGACACAAAGTGATGAAGTCTCAGGTATTGCAAAGACTTATTATGCGTTAGGATCTAATCCGAATAGTACTAACATATCAGGATGGACAGAAGGTAATGGAGTCAATTATGGGGGTTGGAATGGGTTGAATTTAATTAATGATGAGACATATTTTTCTGGTGCCTTTGTCCGTGATTCAGCAGGTAATTATTCAGATACCATTTGGTCCGATGGTGTTTACATTGATACGGAAATACCAGTTTCTGGTTTCATTAATGATGGCCAATGGATCATTGAACTAGATTATACCCCTGATTCAACTTCATTAAATTATTCTTGGAATGATTTTTCTGATAACATAGGAATCGATTATTATGAACTTTCAATTGGAACTGACAATGATACGATAAATATCCTAGACTGGTATAAATCAGATAGTATGTCGATGTATACTTTGACTGGTTTGGATCTTGAAAGAGATACTTTGTACTACACGTACATAAGAGCCGTTGACTCTGCTAATAATTATTCTAATGTTGTTAAGACGGATGGAATCTATTTTGATGATTCTGAACCTCGGGTAATGGAGATAACCCCTAATTTTGATTCATTAAAAGTTTTATCCATTCTCCAAAAGGATACTATAAAAATAAAATTCAATCGTCTTATTTACTTCTATGATTTAAAAATCAGCTCTAAGGTAGACTCAAATCTTGTCTCCCAGCAGTCATATGCTGATTCAGTTATAACAATAACTTTAGATACAACTCTTTCAAGCAATGATACATTGACAGTTTATCTTGATAGTGCCCTTGCTTACAATACTCTTTTTGTATCGGATACTCTTAATTTTTACAGTCAATTATGGGGTGACTTTAATTATGATTATGATTTGTCAATAGAGGATATTTTATTGTTTAATCAATTATGGCCCAATACAGACCTTGGTCCCTTTTCAGAAAAACCTCCGCATATTAGACCATTACCTGATGGGGAAACAAATTTAACTGATTTAATAACTTTTGCTAAAATGTGGCAATGGAGATATTTTAGATTATCCATGGATACAGTTAATTCTGTTTCTCGAATTGATGGTGACATAAATGTATTTGGGAAGGAATCAGAAATTAATATTCCAGTTCCAAATAACACATCTATGGCCGAGTTACTTATTGGCAACTCCAATTTAGATATAGAAAAAATGAGAATGGTAAATTTGAATAGCACTACATTTTTATTTAAATCCATTGACACTTTAAATCAGATTATTCAATTTTCTTTAGCTGACAATAGTGGACTAGATTCTAATTTAACCATATTTGTTCCCAAAGATGAATCAAATCTGTTTTCTGCTCTATTTCAATATCGTTTTTTAGATGTTAATGGTCGCGTTATCGTTACTGGTAGTCAGGGATTGAATATTGAGTTATTACCAGAAAAATTTCAATTATATGATAATTATCCAAATCCATTTAATTCAATAACCACTATTAACTATGACCTTCCTAAAACACAAGATGTTGAAATATCTATTTTTGATATATTAGGGAGGAGAGTTAAGTCACTGAAATATAATAATTTACCAGCGGGAAGGCATTCATATAAATGGTCTGGTGTTAATGACTTTGGTAAACTTGTCAGCACAGGAATATATTTTTTCCAGATAAAATCAAGGTCTGATTTTGGCATAAAGAAAATGTTATTGCTAAAATAGAACCTAAATTATTGATTTAAGAACAGTCACTGTTCCATTTATTACAAATTGTACTGCTATTACCATTAGAATCAAACCCATTAAACGTTGTATGATTCTCATTATTGATGTTCCTAACATCTTCATTAGAGCATCTCCATTACGAAGGATTAAATAAACAAAAGACAGCACAATAAGAATTGCAATACCAAGAGTGGCATAACTATAGATGCCTGGAGTCTGGCTTGATAATAATAGTGCTGCGGTTATTGCTCCTGGGCCTGCAATTAATGGAATGCCTATTGGGCTTATTGCAATGTCATCGCTTTCTTGGGACTCCTCTTGCTCTGCTGGTGTGGTCCTTGATCTTCCTACTTTGGCTTCCAGCATTTTTATGCCATTTCTAAAAAATAAAATTCCTCCCATAATTTGAAATGCTTCAATCGTAATTCCAAAAAAGTTGAAAATCACTGATCCAAGTATTGAAAAGAGAATCAAAGTGAGGAAAGCTGTTGATGATCCTCTTTTTGCAATATTTACTTTTTCATCTTTACTGAACCTTTCTGTCATTACCACTAAGAGTGGTGCAATTCCAATCGGGTTAATTAATGTAAATAAAGTGGTCAAGCATAAAATAAAGAACTGAGTTTCAGATTGAATGAAATCTATCATTACATACGTTCAGGTGCTGAAATCCCAAGGATTCTGAACCCATTTTTAAGTACTATCTTTGATGCTCTAACTAAAGCTATTCTTGCTTTTGTTAGTTCAACATCGTCAGTTATGACACGGCAGTTATTGTAAAACTTATGGAACCTTGCTGAGAATTCTTGAAGGAAATTAGTTATTATTTGAGGCTCCAAGTTTAGGTATGCATTTTCTGCATATTCAGGAAATATCGACATGTATTTTAATAAGAGAATCTCATTTTCATGTTTCAGTAGTTTAAGATTAAACCCAGTTGTGATGTCATATTCTAAATTATTTCCTCTAGCTAATATATTGCATAATCTAGCATGGGCATATTGCAAATAATATACTGGATTTTTGTCTGAATACTCTGTTGCTAAATCAAGGTCAAAATCCAAGTGGGAGTTAACACTTCTCATTATAAAAAAGTAACGAACGATATCTACTCCAACTTCACTAACAAGTTTATCAAGAGTAACAAAGTCACCTTTTCTCGTTGACATCTTTATTTTTTTTCCGCTTCTTAAAAGCGTTACAAATTGGTAAATCAAAACTTTAATGTGATTTGTTTTATGGCCGAGAGCATTAAGCGCGTTAATCACATCTGGATATGCATCAGCATGGTCTGCACCAAAAACATCAATTATCAAGTCGTAACCTCTTTTGATTTTATATCGGTGATAAGCTGTATCAGGTACTCTATAGGTTGGCTCACCAGAACTCTTTATATATACTCTATCTTTTGCATCTCCAAAAGATGATGTTTTAAACCAAACTGCATTTTCTTTTTCATAAATAAGATCTTTCTCTTTCAAATCACTAATAAGTTGATCTATGTCACCATTATCATAAAAAGTTTTCTCATTTACGAATTCATCAAAGTTGATACCAAGTTTTAAAAGTGATTCTTTGATGTCATGAAAAATAATCTCTTCTGATTTTGATTGAAACCATTTAGACCCTGGCTTTAATTCAGATCCTTTTTCATTCAATAATGATTGAGCTATATCAATAATATAATCTCCCTGATAGCCATCTTCAGGTAATTGTAAGTTTTGCCCGAGAAGTTCAAAATATCTCGCTTCTACACTTTTTGCTAAAATTCTCATTTGTCTACCCGCATCATTAAAGTAATATTCTCGAACTACATCAAATCCTTGCCATTCAAGAATATTAGAAATTGTATCTCCAATGATTGCATTGCGTCCATGTCCAACTGTTAAAGGGCCAGTTGGGTTTGCACTTACAAATTCTACATTTGCCTTCTTTCCTTCTCCAATAATACCCTTACCATAATTATCATTTTTTTCTAATATTTCTAGTAATTGGTTTTGAAAAAATTGATTATCAATTTTAAAGTTGATAAATCCTGGTTTTGTTAAGGATATATCAACAATATAATCATTGGGGTAATTATTAAGCTCTTTTATTATAATTTGACCTATATCCATAGGCGATTTATTTAGATCTTTTGCTAGCAATAGCGCTATGTTTGAAGATAGGTCTCCAAATTCAGGAATTTTTGGAGGTATGATAGAAAAATCTTTAACTGGAAAAGATAGATTGTTCAGTACTTTTTTGATTGATAAGTAAATACTACTCTTGATTGTAAGCATAGTCTATTTCTTTAAACGGTGCGTCTGCCCATAAACGTTCAAGATCATAATAAGATCTTTCCTCTTTTTTAAAAATATGCACTATTATATCAAAATAGTCTAATAGTATCCAATTTTGATTTTCATATCCTTCTAGGTGTCGAGGTTTATTAGTAGTTTTTTTTCTTATGTGATCTGATATTGCTTTTACTTGCGGTTCTGAATCGCCATGGCATATAATAAAAAAATCTGTTATCGAGCAGATACCTCTTACGTCAATTACAATAATTTTTCTTGCTTTTTTTTCTTGAGCAAGGTTTAAAATTTGCTTCAGTAGTGGTTGTTTAACAATGAAATCCGATTCGGATTCTCTCATTTAATTCTTTTTAGCGATGTAATCAAAAAGTTTAGTATAATTATTAATATCCTTACCTAGGATAACTGTAACATCAACACCAAGTGACTCATCTGGTTGATGCTGGATTACGCTTTTATCATTGAATGGTATTCCAAAAGATTTACTTAATAATTCAATACTTTGAAACTTTTCATTTCTTCCAATAATGAGGGTTTTGGGATAATTATGATTATCAGCATTATCTGATTTAACTACATCTATTTGATGTTCAAGCAATAGATATTCTGCTGTTTTTGCAGCAAGACCTTTGATTCCACATCCATTTAATATTTCAACTTTGACTTGGTGTATAGGTCTTTTTTCATAAATATTTGCAGCGAGTTCTCTAGGTTTATTTTGATCTGGAAATGTAATCTCTTCCATTGAAATACCATTGTGGGAAGAATTTTTAGAAAAAGAATAAATGAACGCTAAAAGAAATACTCCAACAATCCCAATGGCAGCATTGAGTGTATGATGTTTTTTATTTTGATATTTTTTTCTTTGACGGGTTTTTTTATTTACCACTTATGGAATATACCTCATGTTAAAGGGTGAACGAGTTTGGTATTTTTGATTATGTGGTATTTTCTGAAACCGAAGCTGCAGAAATGAATTTTTTGTAGGTTTGTAAGTGAGGCCTGCATCATAAGAGACTGCAAGTTGATTACCAGTATTTCCAAACTGTTGAATGGGAAATTCAGTTTTATAGAGTGTAATATTCGCATCGATTTTTAGATTGTTCATCGGAAAATATGTCATTCTATTTGTCAACCCAATTACAGAATAATTATTTATCCCATCTGAAATCATAGACATTGTCATACCGTGGCTAATATCAAAGTTTTCAGGTTTGAAGAGTGAGATAGAGCTATTATTATCTAATTCACCATTTAGGTTTGATGGTATTGTATTTGCTTCCAAATTTGCAACAAACTGCGCAGATAAGGATGTGAATGATAAAAATATAATTAGAACTGATTTAAAAGTTGCTTTCATTTTCTCTCTAATTTAACACATGGAAGTTTGTTCCAAAATAGTATACAACAAGAATTTAAAAATAAATTAATTTGAGTATGATTCAATTATTGCTCCCCCTAAGCATACTTCATCATCATAAAATACGATAGATTGTCCAGGAGCTATTCCATAACAAGATTCTTGGAATTCAACAGAGATTGTACTTTCATCAAAGTTTTTTATTTGACAAGGAGCATCTTTGGACCTGTACCGTATTTTAGCCATTATGAATTCTTTATTAGGTGGTTTCCCTGATATCCAGTGAAGACCTGAAGCTTTAAGAAATTTATGATATAAAGCAGCATTGCTATGTCCTTGTGCAACAACCAACTCATTATTTATTAAATCTTTATCAATAACATACCAAGCTCCATTGCTTTTACTATGGCCACCACCGATGCCCAAACCTTTTCTCTGTCCTAATGTATAATACATTAAGCCTTCATGCTGGCCAATTTTTTCACCTTTGCTTGTAATGATATGACCAGGATTTTCAGGAATATACTGTTTTAAAAATTCTTTAATGTTTCGCTCTCCAATAAAACAAATCCCAACACTATCTTTTTTATTAAAATTTGTAAAACCTAAGTCTTTTGCTTTTTTTCTTAAATCAGTTTTTAGAAGATTCCCGATTGGGAAAATTGTGTTTGATATCTGTTTTTGATCTAATCCATATAAAAAATAACTTTGATCTTTAGATTCATCAAGACCTTTTAAAAGTTGAAAATCGCAATTATAATTTCTTAAACGTGCGTAGTGTCCTGTTGCAATTTTTTTAGCACCAAGATCAAAGGCATAATTAAGAAATTCTTTGAATTTTATTTCTGTATTACAAAGTATGTCTGGATTTGGAGTGCGACCGTTTTTATATTCATTCAAAAAGTGTTTAAAGACCCTTTCCCAATATTCTTTTGAGAAATTGACTGAGTGAAGAGCTATGTCTAATGTATCGCAAACTTGTAAAGCATCTTTATAATCTTTTTCTGATGTACAGAATCTAGAATCATCTTCCCAGTTTTTCATAAAGACTGCTTCGACTTCATAGCCTTGTCTAATTAATTCTGAAGCTGCAACTGCGCTATCAACACCACCACTCATTCCTAAAATTATTCTATTCATGAACAAACCAGTATGGACTTAAGGTTGCTCAGTAAAAAATCGACTTGTTCCTTTGTATTAAATATTCCAAAACTAAATCTAAGTGTAGAGAGATTGGTTTCTTTATTTAATCCAATTGATGATAAAACTGGTGATGGTTTAATATCTCCAGATCCACAGGCAGAGCCATTCGAAACAGCAATTCCAACTCTTTCTAATTTTGCCATTAAAATATTAGATTTATTTCCTGGGAAAGATACATTTACTATACCAGGAAGTTTTTTTGATTGGCATCCATTGAATTGTGCCTTTGGGAAAAATGTTTTTAGTCCAGATTTGAATTGTTGTTCTATCTTTTCAACCATGGTATTTTTCTCATTCAATAATTCTGTTGAAATTTCTGCTGCGAGACCCATTCCAGCTATAAGTGATACGTTTTCTGTGCCAGCTCTCAAATTATTTTCCTGTCCACCTCCTAAAATAAGTGGATATAATTTTTCTGGGTGTCTTGCATATAGAACACCTATCCCCTTAGGTCCATAAAATTTATGGGCAGATAAACTTAAGAAATCGACTTTTAATTTTGATACATTTAATTTTATTTTACCTAGACATTGAACAGCGTCAGTATGAACCATTATCTTTTGATTATGGGCAATGCTGATAACTTGCTCTAGGGGTTGTATGGTACCGATTTCATTATTGGCTAACATTAAAGATATTAGAATAGTATCATTGTTTAAATTTTTATTTATGCTATCAATTGAAATTATGCCATCTTCATTTACATCAGCTAAATTATGATTAAGTCCGTATGTAATAAGAAATTTGAGTACTCTTGTAATTGCTGGGTGCTCAATTGTACTAGAAACTATATGTTTTCTTTTCTGCTGAATCATAGACCATAAAACCTGATTATTTGATTCAGTCCCACCGCTAGTAAATAAAATTTGATTTGGTTCAGCAGAAATTGCTTTAGCTATCTGTATCCTTGCATTTTCCATTATCGAACGAGCATTCTTACCGATTTTATATGTTGATGAGGGATTGCCATAAATTCTAATATTTATGTCGTTCATTAATTCCGATACCCTTGGGTGGATAGGCGTTGTAGCACTATTATCAAAGTAATACATTGTAAAAATGTTTTAATAAATAATTATTTTAGCGGGAAAGTTCCCTAAAGGTCGTTACGAATAGATGCGAATTTAATTGTATTTTTTAAATTAAGGTAAAAAGGAGGTTTTCTTTTTTCAAGTTGTTCACTTGTCAAGTTATTATCATATTCATAACGATTCACATTCCAATTAATTTCATTATTATTTATTGTCAAGAATGCAACTGCACCTCGCTGGTCACGGTCAAAAGGCAGGCCTGTTGCACCTTGACATAGAATAGTTAAATCCTCAATGATTTGATGTCTTGGTACATGTACGTGTCCATGTACAAAA
This sequence comes from Fidelibacterota bacterium, assembly GCA_002718655.1. GTDB lineage: Bacteria > Fidelibacterota > Marinisomatia > Marinisomatales > UBA1611 > NZWG01. The sequence goes on along the minus strand of PBFM01000029.1, from coordinate 21,909 downwards.
ACTACTTTTTTTATTTTTGGATTAGATTCCATTACATTGTTTCGCCAATTAACTGCTTCATTAACAGATGGAGGTTTATCATCTCTTTCATGCCATGCATGGGTAAATTCAATTAAAGTTTCATCAATAACCTCTCTATGAGCAATTTTCATTTTTTCACAAAAATTTCGCCCATCATTGCCGAGCAAATCAGCAGTCCACTTTTCATTTTTTACTATAGCTTGACAAATTGGGTCATAAGGATCCATCCCTTCAAGGGAGGGCAACTCATCTTCCCATATTCTCTCTAACAAATATCTATCATGGTTACCACGGATAAAAATACAGTTTGGTATGTTTTTTAATTTGTCTAAAGTAGCTTCAGGTTCTGGACCTAAGGCAAAACAATCTCCTAAACAAATAATTTGATCTATATTGTCTTTGGTTTCAATTATACTCAATGCTTTCTCAAGTGCGATGATGTTTGAGTGAATATCTGTAATAATTGCAAAGGTTTTTACTGCCATACTCTCTAAATATACTTTTTTTAGATTTTGTTGAGCAAGTGATTAAATCTAAATATGATTATTTTCAAATTTACAATCATTATGTCTTATTGTAAGTTTTATCGTTAAAAAATAATACCCAATTTAAAATTATTAATTCTGTATAAAATAAAATGATATCTTAATGGAAAATCATCCTCTTATATTTGGCATTGGTAATCCACTTATTGACTTGTCATTTAGTGTTGAAGATTATGATTTAGAAAAATTAGGATTAAAAAAAGGGACAATGGCCCTTACAAATAAACAAAGGCAAAAGAAAATTCTAGCTTATTTAAAATCACGAAAACATAATTTCTCCCCTGGAGGCTCCGCTCCTAATACTGTTATAGCTTGTTCAGGTTTAGGAGTTAATTCACATATTTCAGGTAAAATTGGTAATGATATGTTTGGAGATATGTATATTAATCGTTTAAATGATTATGGTGCAGATTCTGGTTTAGTGCAAGGTGATGGATTAACTGGTTCAAGCATAATTCTCATTACACCTGACGGTGAACGAACAATGAACACAAATTTGGGGATATGTCAAGATTTTTGCATAGATGATATCAATAAAGTTAAGCTAGCAAAATCAAAATACCTCTACTTCACAGGATATATGTGGGATACGGAATCACAAAAATCAGCCATAAAAGAGGCAATAACCATTGCTAAAGAAAATGAGGTAACAATAGTATTTGACGTTGCAGATCCATTTGTAGTAATGAGAAATAGGAATGACTTTATAAAGATGATAAAAGGTGATTTAGATATAGTTTTCGCAAATGAGGAGGAAGTAAAAATATTATTTGATTCTCAAAAAGTTGATTATGCTATCAATGAATTTAAGAGAATCGTAAAAACTGGGGGAATTAAATTAGGAAAGAGAGGATCAGTGGTTGTAAATAACAAAAGAAATTTTATGATAAATCCTTCAAAAATAAATGCTAAAGATACGACTGGTGCTGGTGATATGTATGCAGCTGGATTTTTATCTTCACTTGCAAGAGGAAAGAATTTAAACCAGGCTGGGAAAATGGCCGTAACTTTAGCTGAACGAATAATCCAAATTCAAGGCGCACAGTTTGAAAATACTGTTATACGTAAATTAAAAAATGAAATTAAAATTTAGATTAATTAATATTATTGTTTATAAAATTGAATTTTTGAATGACAACCCACACTCGATTAAATTCAAAAATTTTAATTCGTATATCAAATGAGGACGTATGTGTAATGTTTAAAAATATTATATTAAAAATTAATGCTTTTTTTCTTTCTGTCTTATTTATTTCTTGCTCTAGTCAAGAGTATACGACTGCCAAACTTGCGATTCAGCAGTCTGATTTCAAAAAAGCAGCAGAATGGCTACCTAAAGCGATGGAAGTTGAACCAAATAACCCTGAAATACCTATCGTAATGGCAATAGAGATACATGCGAAGAATAATGAATGGGAAGAAATGGTATCTCTATTCAATAAAGCTAAGGAAATAGATTCAAAAAAAGAAATTGAAGTCCGTCAAGCCTTTATCGTTGTTGAAGAGGCAGTAAAAAATTACATTGAATATTATTGGGCGCAAGAGTTTAATGCAGGTGTCGAACAATTTAAAAAGATACAAGAAGATTCAGATAATAAGCCCAAGTACCTTAAAGCTGCAATTAGACATTTTTCTAGTGCAGCTATAATAAATCCATCAGATGCAAATACTCATGCTACTCTTGCGAAATGTTATTTTGACCTTGGAGATAAACAGTCTGCCATAGAAGCAACATTAGTTGCAGTGAAAAAAAACCCAGATAGCTTTGAAGCAAATTTTAGTGCTGGTCAAATATTGGGACGGGCTGGGAGGTCAAGCGATGAAGTTCTACCATATTATAAAAAAGCAACTGAGATTGAACCATCCAACAGTAAAGCATTGAGAGAATTAGCTGGGACTTATTATGATTTGGGGAATAAGAAGAAATCGATTGAAGTATTTGAAAATGCTATTTCTAATGAAGACAATGATACTACAAAAGCAGATTTGTATTTCAACCTAGGTGTAATACATAATCAAATGAATAATTACGAAGCTGCTGAGTCAGCTTTCGATGAAGCTTTTTTTCTAAATGAGGATGACTTTGAAGCGGCCTTAGGAATGGCCAGGTCCTATGAAGGATATGGGGACAATTTTATGAATGGGTCTCAGGGTTTTGAAAAAAATTTGAATGAAGCTGCGCGTTGGTATAGAAAAGCTGAAAAAAAGATTAAATCTGTAATGATAATTGATATAGAAAATAAAGTTACCTATCAAAAGAATTTAGAATTAGTGCGTTATAAAAGGGATGTAGCTGAAGGTAATTAAAATAACTTCCTTCTTTTATTAAAATAGGCCGTTAGGCTAGTATCAAGATTTTGATTAGTGAAGATTGGAACATAATCAATTTTATATTCTCTGCAGTCTTTAGTATAATCCTCCTGTAAGTTTTGAATTAAACTATTATAGTTTGATCTTATATGCCAAGGTTCTGTAACGATTTCCTCACCAGTTTCCATATCTAAAAATTTAGTTCTTGTATTAAAATCAAAGTCAAATTCCTTTCTATCCAAAATATGAAAAACTATAACTTCCTGATTTAGATGACGAAAATGTTTTAATCCTTTCATTATATTTTTGAAATCATCAAAAAGATCTGAAATGAGGATGATTAGACCTCTTTTCCTTATTCTATCTGCCATTTCTTGGAGTATTTTTCCTACTTTTGTGTCCTCACCCACCTTTTGATCATCTAATTGGGTAAGAATTAAATTAAGATGACTTGGTTTTGCTTTAGGTGGAATAATGGTTTTAATTTTCTCAGAGAATTGTACTAGTCCTACAGCATCTTGCTGATTAATCATTAAATAGGATAGTGATGCAGCCAGAGTGTTAGCATAAGTTAGTTTCGAAATTCCATTACTAGCATAAAGCATGGATTTGCTCACGTCTAAAATTATATGTGATCGTAAATTAGTTTCTTCTTCATATCTCTTAACATATAATCGGTCAGTTTTTCCAAAAAGTTTCCAATCAATATGACGAATTTCATCTCCTGATTCATACGATCTATGCTCAGCAAACTCTACTGAAAACCCGTGATAAGGGCTACGATGTAATCCAATTATATAGCCTTCTACGACAAGTCTTGCACGTAACTCCATTGAATTTAATAGTGCTACAGTCTCTGGCCGAAGGTATTTTTTTTTGTCAGTTATTGCGGACATTAATTATCTAAAAATTCAATTAACTTCATTAAAATATCTTCAATTTTCAAACCTTCTGCTTCTGCATTGAAATTAGCAAGCACTCGATGCCTAAGTATTGGAATCGCCATCGATTTAATGTCACTAATGTCAGGTGATGGTCTACCATCAAGCACAGCTTTTGCTTTTGCTGCCGAAATAAGGTATTGAGAAGCTCTCGGGCCAGCACCCCAGTCGATTGATTTTTGTATGAAGTCTGGGGCAAGACTAGAGTCAGGTCTAGTTGATGTTGTTAATTGTACCGCATACTCGACTAAGTTATCTGAGACAGGAACTCTTTTTATTAAATCTTGATATGAAATTATCTCTGTTTTTGACATTATTGGGTTTAATCTTGTTTGATTTGTAGAAGTAGTTTTTCTTACTATAGAAATCTCATCTTCCATAGAGGGATATTTGATACTGAGATTGAACATAAATCTATCTAGCTGTGCTTCTGGGAGTGGATAGGTGCCTTCTTGCTCGATTGGATTTTGAGTTGCAAGTACAAAAAATGGTTCATCAAGTTTATAAGTTTTACCTCCTGCAGTTACTCTGTGTTCCTGCATTGCTTCTAAGAGTGCAGATTGAGTTTTTGGTGGTGTCCTATTGATTTCATCCGCTAAAACGATATTAGCAAATACAGGCCCTTTATAAAACCTAAATGATCTTTGGCTGGTATTAACGTCAATATCGATTAATTCTGTTCCTGTAATATCGCTAGGCATTAAATCAGGTGTGAACTGTATACGGTTAAAAGATAGATCTAATACCTCTGATAAAGATTTGATTATAAGGGTTTTTGCAAGTCCAGGGACTCCAACTAATAAAGAGTGCCCCTTTGAAAGTAGTGATATAAGCAGGTGGTTTAGTATCTCTTCTTGTCCAATGATTACCTTGCCTATTTCTTTCAAAAAAGATTCTTTTATTTTTGCTAATTTTTCAAACGCTAAAAGGTCTTGTTGTGCTTCTGTCATTTTATTTATACTCGCTGTTTGTAAAAGTTGAAGTGAAAATTACCGAACCATAGATGACCTAAAAAGAATAATAAACAAAATCGTTTTTTTATTTTAAAACATTGAATTACTTGAAAACAAAATATGTATGATAATCTGAAAAATTCTACATTCTTAATTGGAAAAACATTAGAAGAATTAGAAGAATTGGCGATTTTATTGAACCATAAGAAATTTAGAGGAAAACAACTGTTTAATTGGCTTTATGTCCAGCAAGTGGATAATTATGAAAACATGTCAAACTTACCTGTCGATTTTCGCAATAAATTAAAAAACTTATCCATACATCCGTTAAAGCTTGTACAACAAAAGATAACGGATTCAAAACAGACTGGAAAATTTTTATTTTCTTTAAACAATGGGAATTTGGTTGAATCTGTTTTAATGCATGAAGGAAGTAGAACCACGGTGTGTTTATCAACTCAGGTTGGTTGTGCAGTGGATTGTGACTTTTGTGCAACAGCAAAAATGGGATTTATTCAAAATTTAACTAGTGGAGAAATTATTGATCAATTCCTTCATCTTCAAAAAATGAGTGATAATAAAATTACTAATGTTGTATTTATGGGTATGGGTGAACCATTCTTAAACTATAAAAACACACTAGAAGCAGCCCATTTATTGCATGATTCACGAGGTATCAATATGGGTGCTTGGCGAATAACGATATCAACAGCTGGGATTGTAAGAAAGATTAATCAATATGCGAAAGACAAAGAACCATTTAAACTAGCTGTGAGTTTAAATGGTTCGAATAATAATCAACGGCTAAAGATAATGCCAATAACAAATGCTTGTACTTTAGATGAATTAATTGAGGTTTCAAAAGCTTATACTTTAAAAACTAGAAAGAGAATTACATTTGAATATGTTATGCTAAAAAACATAAATGATAGTATGCAAGATGCCAAGAATTTGATTTCTTTGATTAAGTCAATAAAATGTAAGCTAAACTTAATCCCATACAATGAAATAGACGGTCCCTATAGACGACCTGATGATCAAACTATTATGATATTTCTAAAAGTGTTTAAAAATGCACCATTTCCCGTTACAGTAAGATGGAGCAAAGGACAAGATATAGATGCTGGTTGCGGTCAATTAATAACAAAAGAAAGTAAATATAATGAGAAAAATTGACATAGCTAGTGAGTTTATTTTAAAAAACATAAAATTTTTAGGACGTACAGCTGTAATCTTAGGATCTGGTTTGGGCGGGTTTACTGATTCCATAACAAAAAAAAAAATAATTAAATATTCTAAAATTCCTTACTACCCCGAAACAACTGTCGATGGCCATTCTGGAGAACTAATTGCAGGTTATTTAAAAGGTAAAAATATTCTTATTGCCAATGGTAGATCTCATTTTTATGAGGGGCATTCAAAGGAGAATATAGTATTACCGATAAATGTAATGAAATCTTGCGGCATCAAAAATCTCATTATTACTAATTCGGTGGGTAGTCTTAAAAGGGAGTATAATCCAGGAACCATAGTTTTAATTAATGGTTATATTGATTTTTCATTTCAACAAACCTACAATAAACCAAGGTCAATGAATGATAGTAGATTTTTCTCAGAGAAACTTATGTCTATTACAAAAAATGCGAGCCTTCAAAACAATATACCTATAAAATATGGAAACTATTGTTGGGTTTTTGGACCTGGGTATGAAACCTCGTCAGAAATAAATTATTTTAAATCATATGAAGGCACTGTGGTAGGGATGAGTACATTACCTGAAGTAGAAGAAGCCGGGAATATTGGATTGAAAATATTAACGCTATCAATGGTAACAAACTTTGCTGCAGGCATATCTAATCAACCACTTAAACATAGTGAAGTTTTAGAAAATGCAAATAAATCAAAAGAAAAAATGATTAAATTACTTTCTGCAATAATTCAGGAAATCTAAAAATGAATATTAGAAAAGAAATATTACAAATAGAAAACTCCATTATAAATTGGCGGAGAGATTTTCATCAATATCCTGAACTCGCATTTCAAGAGCATCGTACAAGTAATACCATTGCACAAGAATTAAAACTAATGGGACTTAATCCCAAATTGAACGTAGGAAAGACAGGTGTTACTGCAGATCTAAAGTTTGGTAGTGGACCGGTAATTGGTATAAGAGCTGATATGGATGCTTTACCTATGCAAGAAACCAGCGGGTTAGAATTCTCATCAAAAAACAATGGTGTAATGCATGCTTGTGGTCATGATGGGCATATGGCTATGTTACTTGGTGCAGCAAAAGTACTATCAAATTATGATAAAACTTACAATGGTACGATTCGATTTATATTTCAACCAGCAGAGGAAGGAGAGGGTGGTGCACGATATATGATTGCTGACGGTTGTCTAGATGGTGTTGATGAAATCTATGGAATTCATTTATGGAATTATCAGCCAATTGGAGAGGTTGGTGTAAAGGATGGACCAGTCCTCGCAGCAGCAGATATGTTTGATATAAAAATTAAAGGTGTGGGAGGGCATGGAGCTGCACCACAAGGTACGGTAGATACAATTGTAGTATCATCTCATCTCATACAAGCATTGCAGACTATAGTTAGTAGAAATACAAATCCACTTGAAAGCACTGTTATATCGATTGGGAAGATTAATGGTGGAAATAATTTTAATATTATCGCTGATGAATTATCTCTTTCTGGAACAGCCAGAGCATACACTGAAAAGAATCGTAATTTAATTAAAAATCGAATGCAAGAAATTGTAAATGGAATTTCAAAAACTTATGGTGCGGAAATCTGTCTAGATTATAAGGATGGGTACCCACCGACAATTAATCATGAAGAACCTACAAGGAAGGTTTTACAAGCTGCAAGTCGTGTTGTAGGAGAAAATGCATCTACGCCTTATCTATCTATGGGGGGTGAAGATTTTGCATATTATTTAGAGAAAATTCCGGGCTGCTTCTTTTTTGTAGGTTCAGCACCGAACAAAAAGAGACTATTCGAGACTCCTCATCACTGTTCACATTTTAACATAGATGAAAAATCACTATTAATTGGATCATCAATATACCTCAACCTTGTTGATGATATTATGATAGACTAGTAGCCCAATGCAGAAGTCTCACCACGGCAGTCTGAACCACCGTAATATCCTTCTTCTGTAATCATTATTCCATTAGACTCGCCTATGTAACCCCCTCGATATATTATTTTATGTCCGCGTGAAATCAGATTATCCATTACATCTTTATTTAAACCTCTTGGTTCAATTTGAATTACATCTGGTAGCCATTGAGAATGAAACCGAGCAGCGCAAACAGCTTCCTTTATATTCATACCGTGATCAATTACATTTAATATGGTTTGCATTGTAGTAGTTATTATGGTTGAACCACCAGGTGAGCCAACAATTAGATAAGGTTTATTATTTTTTAGTACAATTGTTGGTGTCATTGATGAAAGGGGTCTTTTATTTGGAGCGATTGAATTAGCTTCATTTCCGACTAATCCAAATGCGTTTGGATTACCAGGTTTTGCTGAAAAATCATCCATTTCATTATTTAAGAAAAACCCAGCTCCATCAACGACGCATCCATTGCCATATGAAAGATTAATTGTGGTGGTAATGCTAACAGCATTTCCCCATTTATCAACAACAGAATAATGGGTTGTCTCTGGTGATTCATATCCATGATGATTTCCAGCATAAACCTTGTTACTTGGTGTAGCTTTCTCAATATTAATATCAGCTATTCTCTTTTGTGCATATTGCTTTGATTTAAACATATCTAAAGGGACATTCCAGAAATCTGGGTCACCCATATGTTCAGCTCTGTCTGCATATGCTCTTCTTTCTATCTCAGTGATAACATGAACATAATCTGAGGAGTTCCATTGCAAACTATCTTCTTTGTAATATTCTAGCATATTAAGCATATTTATGAGAAGCGCTCCTCCCGAACTTGGAGGAGCCATTGAAACAATTTGATGTTCATTATATTTACCAATTACAGGTTCCCTATATTTGGAACTATAGTTAGCAAGATCTTCAAGTGATATTAGACCATTCCCTCTTTTCATTTCTTGTATAATTAAATCTGCAATCTTTCCTTTATAAAAACCGTCTCTTCCATATTTCGCAATTATTTTGAGGGTTTTAGATAGATCTTTTTGTATGAATTTATCTCCTTCTTTCCACGGCCTATTATCATTTCGAATGAAAATTTTTGCTGCAGCTTTATTTTCAGAAAAAAATCTTCTGTATGCATTGAATCTTTTTGCTTCATAATGAGAAAGAAAAAATCCCTTTTCAGCTAATTTAATTGCGGGAGCAAGAATTTGTTTTAATGATAATTTTCCTGATCCATAATCTTCTAAAATACGTATCAGTCCATCAACGGTTCCAGGAACACCACTGCTTGCTCGTGAGTATAACGACATACCTTCTATTACATTACCAGAGTCGTTTAAAAACATATCTCTGTGTGATTTAGAGGGAGCTTTTTCCCTATGATCAAGACTAATAGAAGTTCCATCAGCAAAGGACGCAACTAAGAAACCACCTCCACCTATATTACCATTCCCTGAAGATGTTACCGCTAAAGCAAATCCTACTGCTACAGCAGCATCAATTGCATTTCCGCCTTTTTTTAATATTGTTATACCTGCTTCTGAAGCTTGAAAACTAGTCGAAGCAACCATACCATTTTCACCAAAAACAGGGTCAGGGCTTGCTCCTTTTACTTGTTGCAAAGATTGGAATGTTATAATTAAAAAAATGGTTAAATTTTTCATTAGAAATACTTTGATGAGTAGGTTCTATTACCCTCAATAATGTATAGTGTTTGGTTACAAATAACATCTGTAAATTCTTGACTTATACCACTTGGCCATTTTATTTCAATTGTATCAATTTTACCTATTCTTCCAAGTCCGAAATATATTTCTTTTGCATGATTTGAAAAATAGCCTTGCCCAGACACTAAAGATTGTTTCTGTTCCATTTCATTATATTTTATCTTAATTAAACTTCCAAACCCATCTCGATTTGACTTAATACCTTTTAAACGTATTTTTATCCAATTATTTTCTGTCGTAGATCTGTTTTGAAGGAGGAGGCCTTTTCCTTGGTTTTTATCAAAAATGGTGTTTCCTTTTCCATCTTCCACTTGTTGACCGTTGACAGTTACGTACATATCTACTTTTCCATCGTTGTCATAATCTGCAAACATTGCGCTGCGATGTATGCGCTTACCTGTTGCTAATATTCCTGAAGAATTTGAGATGTCTTTAAAAAATCCTTTTCCATCATTTTCAAATAGTAAGTTGGTTTGTCGGTTATCTCCACTTACAGAGTTTAAGTGTCCATTTGCAAAAAAAAGATCTAGATCTCCATCATTATCCATATCAAACAAACCAGGACCCCAACTTATCTTTGGCCAAGAAAGTTTATGAACTAATGGTGAGTCAAAACTATGAATGAAAACTGCATTTTTGAGAATCCCATCGTTGCTACTGCTATTATCAATAAGATATGCAAGTGTATTTACCTCTGCAGCGTAATTGGTATACACAACATCTTCCATACCATCATTATTTATGTCTCCAATTGCTATTCCCATACTACCATCAGTTGTGCTTAGTCCACTTGGGCCTGAGAAAACCTTGAAGGTCCCGTTCCCACGATTTAAATAAAAACCATTTGCATCTGTATCATTTGCAACAAATAAATCAGGAAATCCATCTTCATTAAAATCATGAAATAGAACTTGCATTGATTTCCTTGATGCATCAGTCAAAATATTCAATTCTTTTGTAACATTTTTAAATGTTCCATCACCCTCATTGCGAAACAGTGTATTTGGCAGGCCTCCGAAGTCCATTGGAAATCGTAAACTTGTATATTGAGGCCTCCTAGAAAAATCTACATATCCAGCAATATAAAGATCTAGGTCTCCATCTAAATCATAGTCTCCCCATGTTGAGCCACCATACCACCAATCATTTATTCCATCAGGGAATGCAATTTTACTTATATCAGAAAAGGTTTTGTCCCCATTATTCCTAAATAGTTTAAAATCGCCATAATTAGTAACCAAAATATCACTATCTCCGTCGTTATCAAAATCAGCTACAGAAACGGACATTCCTTCTCCAGCATCTTCCGTACCAGTGTTATTAGCTTTTAAAAATTTTCCATTGCCAAGATTCTCGTAGAGTGAATTAGTTATCTCTGTTTCTTCACCTTGACAGTTTACGAGGTATAGATCCCAGTCTCCGTCATTGTCATAATCAAGCCATGCGCCTCCTGAACCATTCATTTTAATTAGATGGACATTTGCAAATTCATCCATTGTAAGCAATCTATTATTTGATTTCCAGTATTCTTTTTCTTTCTCAAAGACCAAACTAAGACCTTCATTCGTTGCGGCTCCCACAACTGATGGTCCTATTTCGCACCATCTAGGTCTAGGTGCATAATGAATGAAATCAATTCCTGCATAATCCGTTTTATCAATTAGATGTATTCCATCAATTCCTTTGCTACTGATAACTTCAATATTGAATAAAACTGATTTCATTATGAATAATAGAAAAATATTTCTTTTTTTATTTTTTATACGTTTATTCATCATCCATATGTCTAATAAAATTTCTAAAGTTTTTAGTGGTTATTAAACGGGTATTGTATTTTTCCCTGTAAAAATCATATTCCTTATCAGAGGGGTATTTATTTTCTGCACCTTTCGGATAAGATTCCATACCGTGAAAGGGTAGTGGCATTACGGTTTTACCTTTTGCGGTGTTTAAATCACCATCTTTTAACCAGCCATCATTGTAAAATAAGAAATCTCTATCCCAGTCATTTGGTAAGTCTGTAAGATTTGACGTATCAAATTTGAGTGTGATTTCATCGCCTGCATTCATAATGACATATTTATTATCTGATTCCATAAGTAATTCTAGAACATCACCATATCTTGTGTATTTTCCTATAAGATCTCTCCATTTTTGTCCCTTTTTAACTGAGTAATAGTCAGGTATGTGGGGGCTGGAATAATCTTTTTGTTCAGTGCTCGAAAATCCACGATAATGTAAATTGGCATATGTTGGTACTAATTCAGACTTGAACATTTCACTTTTATTTAACGGGCTTCCTATGAAGGCGCAATCCCAATATATCTGCATGTTTGTTCTAATTTTAATACGAAAGTCATCATCAACAAACTTATTTGTAAGATCAACAATCATAGTTTTATTTTTCCCCTTTGGGAATCCCATATTGTTATTTATTGTTTTCCAATTTCCATTTTGATCTGGAATCTGAAGATAGGGGAAAATTGATTTCAAACTATCAATCTGGGAAAGATTTACATTTATGCTTGCATCCGTAGGGAAGAGCCATCCTTGTAAAAACAAGAAGAGGGAATCTTCAGTATTCAAATTATCGAACTCTAGAATGAGTTCGTGAAATTTTGTTACGCCTTGATAAAGATCAGAATATAAATTTGAGACGTAGTTATTATCTTTCTTACTTATTTTTTTCAATAAATTTATTCCATTAGAATCTTCAGCTTTAATTGGAGCGTGCTTTTCTTTAATGTGGTAAGCTCGGAATTTTGGAAAAGGAGGTGGATAAAAGGTTTCATCGATAAAAATATCAATATCTCTTGGGTGGTCTATGACCATTAATCTTATTTTGTCCAAATAAGGTGTCTCCCACAATTCAGTTGTGAACTGTAGTAGATAGGAATTATCAAAGGGCTTTAGTTTTTCTCCAGGAAGCATTAGGTATTCATCTGTTGAATTTGGGAATGCATAACTTAATTCACCTGCCATAATACCGAGTGGCATCCCAAGAGCACTTGGCCATAATACATCTGTAATAAAATCAAATTTTTTACCAGACCACCCGAACAAATAAGGGCATGAACCTTTTAGAACTTGCTTTTCAACAATTTTTTGATTTTTTTGTGGCTTAAATCTATTTTGTGGAACACCATTACTCCAGACTGTCCTTATCACATCAGCACTATCTTTATTTCCAATGCCAAAATGTATTGATGGTTCATCTACATATTTCATCTGATAGATTTCCCCAGCCTTTAATTCAAGTTTAGAACCAATACCAAAATAATTGTTCTTACCACTGCCTGTCCGTAAGCCAGTTAGCTCAATTTTGATATAATTATTAATGTTCCCACCTACATTCTCATATAAATGAATTTCATTATTTAAAGTTGAGAAAAATAAATCTAAATCTCCATCGTTATCGTAGTCGTTTATTTCTAATTGATTTATCAGATGCGAAAAATCGTCTATTATGAGTTGGGATGATGAGAAGCTTCCATTTCCATGATTATAAAACAAAAAAACAACGCTACTTTTTTTGCTTTCAACGAAGCCTGACAAGATAAGGTCTTCGTAACCATCATTATTTACATCAGCAAATTTTGCAGGTCCACCATACGGAATGACTTCCGAATTATTTTTTAAGGAACCCCAAATAATGTCCAATTCAAATTTTAATTCACCTAGATTCTTAAATAAAAAGTATTTCTTGTTATCTGCTATGAAAATGTCTTCTAAACCATCATTATTATAATCACATATTAATGCTTCGTATGGACTTTCAAAGCCTCTAAGCCCTGATTTTTTTGATATGTTTTCAAAACGACCTTGTCTCAAATTATCATATAAATAGAAAGTACCATTTTCATTTAAGACAAACAAATCCACNTCTCCATCATCATCGAAATCTGAAAATGAAATTCTTATGCTTTTTANTTCGTCATTTTCAATTCCAAATTGTTTACTCATATCGGAAAAAGTTCCATCGGAATTATTTCTGAAATAGCGATTTGCNNTTTCAGTTGCCAAGAATANATCTAAATCACCTTCGAGGTCTAGATCTAAAAACAAGGCTGATTGACTAATGNAAGTTGTNTTTATACCAGTATTTTTTTGTTCAACATACTTACCATTATTCATATTACGATAGAGTTTATCCCCGCTAGAATTACATATGAAAAGATCTTGGTATCCATCATTATCGTAATCAGAAAATTTCGCTGAAATATCAAATCCAGAATGTTTAATGTTGGCTAAGGAGCTTTGATTGAAAAACTTACCTGCTCTATTTTCTAAAAAGAATTGACGGCTTAATTTATTTCTAATTGAATTACTAGACACATATAAGTCAACATCACCATCCAAATCATAATCGGCCAAGGCGAATATTAGACTATTTGATCGATCTTCATTGCTTGAATTAATTTCATCATTTATGAGATTCAGTTTTACCTTTTCTGATATATTCTTGAAAGTTACATTTTTTTCAAAATGATTCTCTTTATCTTTTGCTTTCGTATTTAAAAAATGAAATAATGGGCTCCCTGCTATTGGACCGCTAGTCCCTCTAAGCTTCGATATTGATGATTGATAAATGTCAATAGGCTTCAACAAATTGTGGAGCATAATCATTGGTACCCTTGATTCTTCAATTTTATTCTCATGAAGTAATGAAGTGATTTTCATGATAAGTTTAGTTGAAGCATCAGATAAATTGGGAAGTGTTTGTATTAAGTTTTGCAATTGATAAAGTGCATCTTCACCATTTTTATTCTCAATTAGTAATTCAATCAATTTTAATGATGCCGCAATATTCCCAGGTACTTCTTCACAGACTCTAGATATATATTTAATAGCTTCTTGGTTTTTATCTTCAGAGTAATCTCTTGAATATATGATTCCTAATTGGTACAGTGACCTTATATGGGTTGGGTGTTTTATGATTAAATTTTCCAGATTTATAATTGCTTTATCTTTTCTATCAGTTAATTCGTAAAGTTTTGATTGAAGGAATAAAATATCTGGATTATTAGGTGATTTTTTTAGTGCCTGACTCAACCACTCTTCAGAATTTTTTAATTCACCGCTCATTAGCATATATGTTAAGCCAAGATTTGCATACCCAAGTGGTTCCTGTGGATGTAAATCTATTAATGCTTTGAACTCTTTAACAGCATCAGAAAATCTTTCTTCCTCTAAATATGCAAGGCCAAGATTTCTATGTGATATCATTTTTACAAATGTGTCAGGAGAAACTAAATTTTCTCTTTCGCAACACACGTTAAAAAGTAAAATTAAAAAAAGATATCTAATTATCGAAACCATGATTATATCAAACTTTCCTGAATGAGAGTATAAATAAAATTGAAATATAATAAATAGATAAACGAACCTAAATATTTTCCTTTATGTGTTGGAGTAATTGATCGATTGAAATACGTTCCTGCTTCATAGTATCACGATAACGCAATGTGATTGTATTATCTTTTAATGATTTATGATCTATCGTGATGCAAAATGGTGTTCCTGCTTCGTCTTGCCTATAATATCTTTTTCCTATAGAACCTTGTTGGTCGTATGTTACTTTAAAGTGTGGTTTAAGGAGATTAACAATTTGCCTTGCTTTTTCTGGTAGACCATCCTTTTTTAATAAAGGACAAACCACAGCTTTAATTGGTGCGATTTTTGGATGAAATTTCATCACTGTTCTATTGTTTTTTTCATCTTCCCAATATGCGTCAGCAATAGTCGTCAATAGCATCCTATTTAGCCCTGCAGATGTTTCAATTATATAAGGTAAAAATCTATCGTTGTTTTTTTGGTCAAAGTATGAAAGGTTTTTCCCAGAAAATTCTTGATGTTGAGATAAATCATAGTCAGTTCGGTTGTGAATTCCTTCGATCTCAGACCATCCAAATGGAAAATCATATTCAATATCCCAGGCTTCTTTGGCATAGTGAGCGAGTTCATTTTCATTATGCTGATGAAAGCGCAATTTTTTATGACTTATCCCAAGTTGATCTAAATAAAATTTTAATCGCCTTTCTTTCCAAAAATCCAGGCTTTCATCATCTGCGCCGGGTTTTACAAAATATTGCATTTCCATTTGTTCAAATTCTCTAGTTCTAAAAATAAAGTTTCTAGCAATTATCTCATTGCGGAAAGCTTTCCCAATTTGTGCAATGCCAAATGGTACCTTCATACGCATCGAACCTTGAACTAATTGATAGTTAACATAAATTCCTTGAGCAGTTTCAGGTCGCAAAAACGCTTCAGTCCCAGATTCTTGGAGTGGACCAACATGTGTCTTAAACATCAGATTAAACTGTCTTGGGCTAGTAAGACTTCCAGTGGTTCCACATTTTGGACATTGTACTTCTTCCCAATTAAGTGAAGAATATTCTTCTGAAAATTCATCTGCTCGGTAGCGTGATTTACATTTCTTACAGTCAACAAGTGGATCATTAAATGCGCCAACATGACCTGAAGCTTCCCATATTTTTGGATGCATCAAAATTCCACTATCAATTCCCACAATATTTTCGTGAACTTGGGTCATCTCTTTCCACCAGAGTTGTGAAATATTGTTCTTTAATTCTATTCCTAGAGGTCCATAATCATAAACCGCTGAGAATCCTCCATAAATCTCTGAACTTTGAAAAATGAATCCTCTTCTTTTACATAGTGATACAATTTTTTCTATTATTTTTTCCATTTAAGACCTAACAATTTTTGTTAAAGATTAATTTTTATTTCGTTTTCTTTTTTCTTCTTTTTTTGGGAGGTGTTTGACGTTTTTTATCTATGATAATTACTGCCTCTTCAAGAGTTATTTCATCAGGAGTGATTTCTCTATTCAGTGATGCATTTATTTTTCCATCGCTAATATAAGGACCGTAGCGTCCGTCTTTGAGAACTAATAACTCACCAGTATTTGGGTGGCTACCAAGTTCCCTTAGGTCAGAGCTTTTTTTGTTTCTATTAGCCAATAGTTCAATTGATTTTTCCAAGGATATGTCCAGCGGTGTTTCTTTTCCTTTTAAAGACGCATTTTGTTTACCGCATTTTATGTATGGACCATATCTTCCATAATCTGCTGTAATCATTTCTGTTGTTTCAGGGTGGATTCCTATCTCTCTAGGCAATGATAATAATGATATGGCATATTTTAGGTCAACCTCTGTTAGGGGATGGGTTTTTGGAATACCTTTCCTACTTTTCGTTTCACCTAACTGAACATAATAACCATAAGGACCTTTCTTTATCCATATTGCTTCACCAGAATCTGGATCTTTACCAAGTGGCTCATCTTCTTGAATTTTTTGTTCAAATATTTTTTCAATAGTTTCTAGTGTTAAGTCACCAATATAAATATTTTCAGGTATAGACCTCGTATCATCCCCTCTCCGAAGATATGGCCCATATCTTCCGATTCTACCCTCCGTAGTTTCTGATATTTCTTTTGGAATATCAATCGAACATGCAGCTGGGATATCTACTTTTTCATCAAGCATTTTTTCTAAACCCTGAAATCTCTCTCCACCTCTATAAAAATTCTTCATAAAGGGTAATGGATCTAACTCACCGCGTGATATCTCATCCAATCCATCTTCCATTTTTACTGTGAATTCCTTACTTACAAGATTAGTAAAATGCTTTTCTAATAGTTGTGTCACAGCTAAGCCTAAATATGTTGGTGATAATTTTCCACTTTTTCTATCTACATACCCTCTGCCTACAATAGTTGCTAATATTGATGCAAAAGTTGATGGCCTACCAATTCCGTTTTCTTCCAATGTTCTTACTAATGAGGCTTCTGTATAGCGAGCAGGTGGCTTTGTTGTATGAGATTCTGAATTAACGGTTATACATTCCAGCTCTTCTGATATATTTACTTTTGGAAGTATTCGCTCTCTATCTGCAAGGTCTTTATCGGGGTCGTCCTTTCCTTCAACATATGCTTTCATATAACCAGGGAAAATGATTACTTGCCCATTCGCACGAAATTCAGCTTTATGATTTTTGATGGTAACCTTTGTTTGTTGCAATTTTGCTGGTTTCATTTGACTAGCAACAGTTCTTTTCCATATCAGTTCATATAACCCAGCAGCATCTTCTCCAAGGCTGTTTTCTACATCATTGACGGAACGGAAAATAAGATGAGCGGGCCTAATTGCTTCATGAGCCTCTTGAGCATTACGCACTTTGGAAGCATATTGATTTGGTTCATTAGGAAGATATTCATTACCATAGAGGTCTTTTATGATGTTTCTTGATCCATTTATCGCTTCATTAGACAAATGTGTAGAATCAGTCCGCATATATGTAATAAAGCCACTTTCATATAATTTTTGAGCAGTGCTCATAGTTTTCCTTGCTGAACTTCTCAACTTTCTTGCAGCCTCTTGCTGCAATGTACTGGTTGTGAATGGAGGTTTTGGATTTGATGTTCGTGGCTTTTCATTGATATCGGAAACCAACCAACTACTTGTTTTAAGTTCTTTCACAAGCTCATCAGCTTGCGATTCCGATAAAAGTAAGACATCTTTGTTTTTTAAATTACCATTCTCAGAATTAAAATCACTGCTAGAAGCTATTTTTTTCCCATCTAGTGTTACTAATGTAGCAAAAAAACCATCGTTCTCATTTGTTTTTGCCAATTGTGCTTTAAGATCAAAATATTTTGTTATAGCATACCTTGATCTAAGTCTATCACGATCAACAATAATCTTTACTGCTGCTGACTGAACTCTTCCTGCTGAGAGGTTATTGGAAACAAAATTCATATTTTTTTGTAACGTTGACCATAAAACTGGTGAAACTTTATACCCAACAAGTCTATCAATAACTCTGCGAGCTGTTTGTGCAGCAACTAGATTAACATCTATTTTTCTTATGTTATTTATGCCTTCATCAATTCCTGCTTTTGTTATTTCAGTAAATTGAACTCTTTCTAATTTTTCTTCTGGAATTTCAGTAGAAAGATGGGATGCAATTGCCTCCCCTTCTCTATCAGGGTCAGTCGCAATTAATACGCGATCAACTATTTTTGATTTTTTTCTTAATTCGGATATAAATTTCTTTTTATCTGGCAAAACAGTAAGGTCTATGAGAAAATCATTCTCAAGATCAATTCCAAGATTGTTTTTTGGGAGATCTTTAACGTGCCCTACACACGATATAACATCATAATCATTACCAAGATGTTGTTGAATTGTTTTTACTTTTGTTGGTGATTCTACAATTAGTAGTGATTTAGTTCTCATTTTTTACCTAATATTATTTTTGATAAGTCTATTTTTATGTGCATTCATTCAAAAATCTAATGTCAAAAAATTTATTTAATCAAATCATCAAAAAATTTTAAAACATTAGATTGTAAAATTAATTTTTGAGTACCATTCACCAAATCTTTAAATGAGACTGAATTCTCTTGAATTTCTGACTCACCCAATATTAGAGCAAATCTTGTACCTAATTTATTTGCCTCGCGGAGTTGGGATTTCATACTTCTTCTTAGAGGATCTGTTATTACTTTGAAACCTATTTCTCGAAGGTCTTTTGATATTCTTAATGCAATATGTATTCCTTTTTGATCTAGACATATGAAATAAATATCTGGCATTAATTTTTCTGAAGAAAATCTTTCTTTGTTCATTATCATTAATAATCGTTCCATGCCTGCTGCAAAACCAATTCCCGGGGTTTGCTTACCACCAAGTATCTTGACCAATCCATCATAACGCCCTCCACCTAAAAGAGCATCTTGAGCTCCTAGTATGCGAGAATTGAATTCAAAGACTGTTCTAGAATAATAATCTAATCCTCTAACAAGTTTTTCATTGATTTTAAATGGGATATTCATTCCGTTCAAAAATTCTTCCAGTTGTTCTAAGTGATTTTTATCTTCTGGGCTGTAGTAATCTGAGATTAAAGGTGCACTTTTAAGAATTTCCTGTTCCTTTTCTGATTTTGTATCAAGAATGCGAAGAGGATTTGATTTAAATCTACCTTGACTAACTTCTGAAAGATCATTCAGATAGGGTAGAAGGTATTCTTTAAGGGCACTCTTATAATTTGTTCTACATTCGAGGGAGCCTATGTTGTTAAGATTCAAATCAGCATCATTTGTGAGACCACATCTATTTAGTATTTGCCAGGCAACAGCTATGATTTCTGCATCTTGTTCGGGATTATCTGCTCCAAATGCCTCAATACCAAATTGATGAAATTGTCGTTGGCGACCCTTTTGTGGACGTTCCCTTCGAAATAATGGTCCGATATAATATAGGCGTTGAATTGGTGATTGATTACTAAGATTATGTTGAATGAATGATCTCACAACAGAAGCAGTAAGTTCTGGACGAAGAGTCAATGAGGTACCATCTTTATCAGCCCAAGTGTACATTTCTTTTGAAACTATGTCAGTTTCTTCACCAACACTTCTTGAAAAAAGGCTAGTTTCTTCAAAAATTGGAGTACGAATCTCGTTATATCCATTTTGAAGACAAACTTCATGTATGATTGACTCAAGTTTTCGCCACTTATTACTTTCTTCTGGCAAAATGTCATGTGTCCCTTTTAGACTGCGTATTATATTCATATGTCGATACCTGATATTGATGAGGATAATTCTAATGCGCTATCTATGTAATCTTCAGGAACAAAAATTCGTATGATTTCATTGGGCTGAGTAGTCCCAGTGATGTTAAAAGTTGACGTTACCCAATCCAACTTTAGGTAATATGGTATTGAGTGTTTCTCAAGCACCTCTGCTGCCATTTCAGCATAAATTTTACCCTCGAAAGGCGGAAGAGACTTCCAATCCATTATTGGGATTGGCATGTCAATTAGACAAGCATCCGCAAGTGGAATATTACACTCCCCGCACACTTTAACATTGTCTAGATATTCAGCGTAGCACTTTGTACATATCATAATTAATCATATTTCTTATTTGAATTTCTTTAATTTGGATAATTTGGTCAATCTCAGTTTTATAATCCTGCTCCAGTATATATACCATCTCTCTTTTCAATTTTAAGGTCTTGTAGTGTTGCCGATTTTACATTCAATTTGAAATAGATTCCTTGCCCAATACCTGTTGGTGTCCAATTTAAGGATAACTCCCAGCAATGGAGGTCTCTATATACTGAAAAGGAATGACTTATTAACTCACGTTTATTAAGGTCAAACCTTGCTCTATGAGATATTCTCCATTTTTTTGTAAGATTTAATGTAGTGGTTGTATTCGCCCAAAATGTTTTATTAGGGTTTGCTGGATTTGTTTCTGTATGTGTATAGCTAAGACTTACATTGGTATTCCATAGGTTCTTATTTCCAGTCGTATTTCTGATTCCTTGTAGAGAGTTTGTTGATTCAGTATTAGGTATATTCTCTTTTGTTTCAATTGTATCTTTCTCGATTATGTTATCAGTATTTGCCCAAGATTTGCCAACTAATCTAAAACCAGTAGATATTCTTGCTCCAATGAGTCTTGGAAAAATTATGCCATTCGAGTTTTTGTTGTACTCTTTCGTACGCCGATTTTTGTTTTTATCAAAATCATAGAAATCATGGGTTATGCTAATATCTAAATTAAGTTTACCTGCTAGTTTTGTTCGAATGCTTGATCTAAGGTTAGAAAAATGCAACGAATCAGCAGCGAAGTTATAGCTTGTATTCATACGCCAACTCATCAAATCAATTTTTTTCTCTTTATCTGATGTATTTAATTTTGCCTGAAAAATGTTATTTAAACCAAAATTAATAGATTTTCTTTCTGTCCTTGGGGTACTACCTGCCATTGTTCCAGAAAATCTATCAATTGAATCAATTACATTACCCATTTCATCAGTTACATCTGAAAAATATCCAAGGTCAACTCCAAATAAATCTTTTGAAAAATCAGGTGTCCAAGAAAATCCGATCGATGGGGACATAACATGCCGGATTGTTTTTACAGGACCAAATGGGATTGGGAAAAGACCATAAATTTTAGTGTTACCGTTAATAGAGAATGAACCTGTTGTTCTTGCGGCAAGTCCAGATTGGTCATACTTTTCAATAGTCGAATCTTTCCAGACACCAACCTTGGTTTGGTTTACCCAAATAGATTTTATATTTATACTTGGATTGATAGAAATATATTTAAATAATTTTTGAGGAGCATTGATAGAAGATGTATGTATCCATGCATCTTTTTTCTCATTGCTTACGGAATCTTTATTCCAATCAAATATCATAGATTCACTTTCTACAGACTGGTAGTAAT
>PBFM01000028.1 GCA_002718655.1 Fidelibacterota bacterium | reverse complement strand
AATATGCGCCCGTAGCTCAGCTGGATAGAGCGTTGGATTCCGGTTCCAAAGGTCACAGGTTCAAATCCTGTCGGGCGTACGCACAAAGATTTATGTTAAAAATTAAATTCTTTTTATTTTATTTGACTATATCCATTTCATATGGATTCCCACCAATTAAATTAGACGATGTAGATACATTTATAATTTCAAAATATTTAGGTGATACATCATATGTAAAAACCTTATTAGATGATGATTTCAAATATTATCATACTCCCTATATTGGTTTAGGTGTTAAATCAAATTATGTGGATGGCAGTCTATTGGTCACAAGAGTTATTAATGACTCAATTCGAGCATATTTGAACGTTGGTGATCGAATTTATGAACATAATGGAAAAATTATTGATTCTTTAGGATTGAGTACTAATGGCGCCGTAGGTGAAATCCAAAAATTAGTAATCGTTAAAAAGGGTGATTCATTATTCAATGAAATAATGATTCCTATTTCTGAAAACCAATATATTGATGACAAAACAACTTTCCTTGAATCAATAATCAGGTATAATGATGTTTGGTATGATTTTGACCTTGATATTAAAGATATAATTATCAAAAAAAATAAAATTGTGGTGTACTATAAATGGGAAGGATCTAAGATTGAAATGGGTGATGTCTATTCATTTTCAGCCATTGAGATCTATACATTGAATAAAAAAAGGAACCGAATACTGAAAATTGAAGGAATATGGTCAGAAAAGCAATTTCGTGATCAGTTCAATTGATCTTTAACCTCTTGAAGAAATTCATTTTTTATATGCTTGTTGGTAATTAAAATACTCTGACTGTTTAAATCATAAGGATTCCCATTTATATCAGATATTAAGCATCCAGCCTCTTGCGCTATTAAAATCCCTGCTGCAGTATCCCAAGGTTTTAAATCATATTCCCAAAATCCATCAACTAACCCACTCGCAACATGGCATATGTCAATAGAAGCTGCGCCAAGTCGCCTTACACCCTGAGTTATGTCTGTGAAGTGCTTGAATAGTTTCATGTTTTTATTCCAATTATTACCGTGCTCGTAGCCAAAACCTGTTACAAGTAGTGTGTCTTCTAATTTAGTTGTAGCTGATGATAAAATTTGTCTTCCTTCACAAAACGCGCCTTTATTTTTTTGGGCAGTATATAGTTTTAAGTTTGGCATTTCTAGTACTGCTGCTATATAAGGGCCATTATCTTTATATAATGCAATTGATACAGAAAATGATGGGTATCCATGGACAAAATTAGTAGTTCCATCAAGTGGGTCAATTATCCATAGATATTTTGAATCAGATTTGTAGATGTCATCAGATTCTTCAGCCATGACCTGATGGTTCTTGAAATTGCTTTGAATCAACTCTTTGATGATCTTCTCTGATTTTAGATCTGTTTCTGTGACTAAATTGGTTTTGCCTTTTTTTTTTGAGATTTTAGCTAATCCCAACGACTCCATTATTATGTCAGATGAGGCAAGACATGCCTCAACCGCTACGTTTAATAGATCATTTTTACTTATAGGGGACATGAGCTTCAGAAAAATATTTATTTGTCATTTTTTTCAATGCACCAGTAAGCAAAATTATTGATATTAGATTTGGAAATGTCATTATCCCAAGTGCAGCATCTCCAAATGCCCAAATAGTCTCTAATTCTGCAACACCGCCAACGAAGACAAAAAATACATAGACATATAAGTACGGAGTAATTGCTTTTTCACCAAAAAGATAAACTGCAGCTCGATTACCGTAAAATGACCAAGCAATTGCAGTTGACAATGCAAAAAGAAGCACTGATACAGTAACTATTTTATCACCGTAACTAAAAAGAAAGCTAAGTCCTTCCTTAAAAGCAAATGAGGTTAGAAGACTACTGTTTAATAATTCTCTACTTTGAAATATGCCAATTTTCATTGCATTATTAAACTCTTCTGTATTTGCTGCAGTGATTTTTACAAAATACTCAGTATGTTTCCATGCTCCTGTCGAAATAATTACTAAGCCAGTCATTGTACATATAATAAGCGTATCAATATATGGACCTAGCATCGCAACTGCTCCTTCGCGAACAGAATATTTAGTTTTGGCTGTAGAGTGAGCTATTGCAGCAGAACCTTGTCCAGCCTCATTTGAATAGAGACCTCTTTTTATACCCCACAACATTGTCATCAAAATTCCACCACCTGTTCCTGCTATGGTTGCTGGCGGATTAAAAGCCATACCTAGAATCATTGAAAAACTTTCCAAGATCTTGTCCATATTGGAGATGATAATCAACGCTGCGGAAAAAACGTAGATAAGCGCCATGAAAGGAGCTAAGAAACCAGTTACGGAACCTATTCTTGTAATTCCCCCAATTATGACCATTCCAACAATTACGGCCATTAAAATTCCGGTAATTATCTGAAAGATTGAGACTCCAAAACCTGTCCATATATTATGCTTGATTGTAAGAAAATGATCTGTACCTAGGAGATTTTTTAATTCTGAATAAAGTTGATCAGAAACTGTAAAAGACTGTATTGAGTTTCCAGTAGCGAAGCTGCAGATTACAGCAAATGATGCGAAGGCAACGGCCATCCATCTCCAGTTTTTTCCTAATCCGTTTTCTATGGTATACATAGGGCCACCAGTAGTATTCCCAAGTGCATCCATTTCTCGATATTTTAATGACAGTGTACATTCTGCATATTTTAAAGTTGTACCAAAAAATGCGGTAACCCACATCCAAAATAATGCTCCAGGACCACCGTAATATATTGCTGTAGCGACACCAGCTATGTTTCCAATTCCTACAGTTGCAGATAATGCTGTTGATAAAGCTTTAAAATGATTTAGGTCTCCCTCATCATTCGGATTGTCATATTTTCCACTTGTGACCTCGATGCCGTGCCTTAAGTATTTAATTTGAGGAAATCCCAATCGAATTGTTGCGTATATACCTGTTCCGACCAGAGCAATCACCATCAATGGTACTGCCCTTTGACTTGGGAAAGACCAAACTGCTTCAAATACACCTATGCCAAAGGAGTACATTATGAAAACAATAATTCCAAAGGATACGAATCCTGCTTTTCTTCTATCCATTATGCTGAACCTCTATTTATTTAGCTAAAATATTAGAATAAGTATACATAACCACAAGTTGTATTATTTACTAGAAATAATAAGCACTTTAAAGCTATCATGAAAAATTAGAAATTAATAAAATACAAAATTAATATTATAAAGATTATAAGGTACTTAGCATTGATAGAAATAGGTTTATATGGATATGATAGCTGGTGTAGATGAAGTAGGTAGAGGGCCATTGGCTGGACCAGTGCTTGCTGCAGCAGTCATTTTACCTAATGAGCATGGAATCATAGGGCTCAAAGATTCAAAAAAATTATCTAAGAAAAGGAGAGAAGAGTTGTACCTTATTATAAAGGAAAAATCTCTATGCATAGGAATTGGACAAATGAGTTCAACTAAAATTGACGATATAAATATTCATCAGGCTACACTGAAAGCTATGGAGGAAGCGCTATTTAATTTACCTACCACACCTAAAAAAGCATTGATAGATGGATATTCTTTAAATAGTCAAATTATTCCTAATGAAGGGATAGTTAGAGGTGACGATAGGATTGAATGCATACAAGCAGCATCAATAATTGCTAAAGTAACGCGCGATAGAATAATGAAGGAATATGCACAGATATTTCCAGAATATGGGTTTCATAATAATTCTGGTTATGGAACAAAATTACATTTAGATGCATTAAATAAATATAAAGCAACGCCAATTCATAGACAATCATATAAGCCTGTTAAAAATAATATGCCATCTATTAAATGGTTAAAAGAAAATAATCGGTATGACTGGATGTCAACAAAATTAGCTGCACTCTATTTATTCGATAAAGGATATAAGATAATTAAGCTTAATAACGATGGCCAATTAAATGATCGTGTTGACATAATCGTTAAAAAAAATGGTTCCTTTTCATTAGTAAATGTAAAAACGGTTTTGGATTCGGACATGATAGTTTCTTCACTTAATCCTGACCAGGAAGATGTAGAACGCTTAATTAAAAGCATAAATATCGATAAAAATAAATTTTTTGATTATATCCCTTTTAACATTGATATTATGTACGTAAAAATAAATAAAAATAAAAAACCAGGAATTCATCATTTAATAAGTATTAATTAAATTATCATATAACTCTTTTTGATTTATTAAATAATTATGAATAAGAAAAAAATTTTAGCAGAAACAAAAGCGATTATTTACATAATCCTTGCAGTCTTATTAATCAAAGTTACAGTTCTTGAGGCTTATATTGTTCCAACAGGTAGTATGGAAAATACTATTATGACTGGGGATTTTTTAATTGGAAGTAGATTTGTTTTTGGTATGCGTACACCAGATTGGTTAGGCATACCCTATACGGATATCGGTTTTTCAATACCTTATTATCAATTTCCTGCCTTCAAAAAACCTAAAGTGGGGGATGTCCTTATTTTTAAATACCCAAGGGATGAACATGTGAAATATGTTAAAAGGTGCGTAGCGGGTCCAGGGGATACCGTAATAGTATCAAAAAAACAACTTTACATTAATGGAAAAGAAACACCAATGTGGGATAATGGTAAATACCTATTACCAGCAATGCAAAAGGACATAAAACAACCTGACATCTTCTTGAGCAATGAAACCAATTTAAACAGAGATAATCTTGGCCCGATTTATGTTCCAAAGAAAGGAGATGTGTTTCAAGTAGATGAGAATACAAATTGGAGATATCTATTGCCAATCTTACTTATGGAAGGGCACAAAGCCTCTCTAAAAAATAATAGTATTGAATATGATTTTACACTCCAAGATCCAAATGAAATATATCGTAGAAAAAATAAAAAAGAAGTTTTTGAAGAATATTTTCCTTTTGGCGGTAATCTTCTTACACCTTGGAGTCAGGCAATAAAAGATGAACATTTTGAATTTTTACATATAAATGGAAAGCCAGTTACGGATTATGAGGAATACATTCTTACTCAAAATTATTTTTGGGCAATGGGAGATAATAGGGATGACAGCTTAGACTCAAGATATTGGGGTTTTGTTCCAGAAAATAACATTCTTGGAGAAGCAATTTTTGCTTATTTTTCGATAAACCTTGATTCCTGGATGCCTAGGTTTGATAGAATAGGTACAATGATTGAATAGTTCGATTTGAGAATAATTCTTTACATTTCACTTTCATTTTTTTCAATAATTAAATTTTCATTTTGTCCAACCTACCCAAGAATGGTTGCTCATTTCTCGTATGACATACCAAAAACTCAGGTAATAGAAGTAATTAAATCGACCCTTGAAGAAAATGGTTTCAAAATTAAAGAATATGCTCCGGAAGACGCATTTTTATTTACTGATTTTAAATTATATGAATGGGGTACAGGCAGGCGACTTTTAGCTGTGGTTGTAAAAGTAAATGACAAAATCACTTTAACTGGAATGGGTAAAATGGATGTACCTGTATCAGATATTGGCAAGCCAGAAGAATTGATGAAAATTAAATCTGTAGATAAACTTCCTTATGGAATTCAAAAAAAAACTTTTTTTGAGGTAATAAAATTATTTAATGATTTGGGGTATGAAACGTTAAATCATTGGCCATGAATTGGTTGTTGCCAGTAAACCTTTCTTTTATCAAATTTGCCGTTCAACAAAACATCTTTCATAAATAATTTGTAATTAACTATGAACATAGACTTTGATAACAAAGAGAGCCGCCAGGGCTATCTTAGCGAAAAGCTGGATAATCTCCTAAGCGGAATAAATAACACATATGGACAAGTCTTATTAGACGAGCTGGTAATTCGTTTACAGAG
This sequence comes from Fidelibacterota bacterium, assembly GCA_002718655.1. GTDB lineage: Bacteria > Fidelibacterota > Marinisomatia > Marinisomatales > UBA1611 > NZWG01. Next base: position 15,199 of record PBFM01000028.1, on the reverse strand, counting down.
GACCGTTGATGATTTTAAGGAAGAGATGCAAGAAATTATGGGTGAATTGAAGAACAGTTCTGAGCGTCGTAATCAAATCATACACGATCTCATGGAGGGTAAAGCCACAGTTTCAGATGGAAATTCAGCTGATGGTCAGATTGAAGAAGAAGCGTCTGAGCTAGATGCACCACAAATGAGCGAATGGGAGAAACGTCTTGAAGGAAAATAAAAAATAAATAGGAATCCCTATGAACGGTAAAGAAAAATTCATTTTTATAATGCTTGGGGCCCTTTACATAGGTGCCTTCTATTATTATGCAATGACAGAAGATCTTAAAATCAGAATGGATCAGCTTAATTTGGCTGACAAAAATCATGTTGACAAGGTGCTTGGGGCTTATTCAGATAGTCTTCGCACATACAATCTCAGATTTATCGGGAGAGGAAAACATATAAGAACTGCGCAAAAAGACATAGAAGCAAATACGGCATTAATTGAAAAAAATACAGATTCTTTAGCTGTAATGATTGAAGATGTAAGTTTTAAACTTGATAATTTCATTAGGGAGACTGGCAAAAATTTTAGAAACCTAAGTAATGACCTTGACGATCTTTCAACGGATATAAAAGGAAATATAAGGAAGTTAAAACAGAACATCTCTAATGTTGATCAAACCACAAAAAATATAAATAAAAGATTAAAAGAAATCGAAGACCTAACATTGATTCAGGAGGAAAAGGCAGAGGCTGCAGAGGAAGAGTAGGTTAAGATGTCTTAATATCAATTATAATTAAAGGGGCTGAAAATCATTCAACCCCTTTTTTATATTATAATCTGTATCATTTCCTAAATTAATTTAATTTTTACTATGTCTGGTAAAAGCAATTCACGATTTCTGACTAAGAATAGTTTAAGTATTTTGATGATATTCACCATATCAATATCAGTTTCTTTTAAAAAAAATAAAATACACTTGCCAATTCCAACAGAAATTATTGAGAAAAAAAAGAATAGAAAAAAATTTAAACAACATCGAAGAGAGTGGATGGAGAATATGCACCGCGTATCTCCAGATAAAGATTATAAAATTCTTAATGACAGAATTCGAAAAGAAAAACACTCGATATCCACATTTAATAGAATAAATAGAATACAGAACATAGAATCAAATAGAAATCCACTACCTATTCCTGGACAATGGTTTGAAAGAGGTAGTAATAATCAAGCTGGCAGAATATTGACATCCTTTTACGATTCAGAGAATCTGGAAGTTTACTGTGCCTCTAGTGGTGGGAATATCTGGAGAGGAGATATTAATGGAAATGAATGGACTTCATTAAATGACTATTTTCAAATAAAGGGAATTCATTTTTTAGATAGATTTAATTATTCTAATACAACAAGAATGATAATGATAAATGACAAAGGATGTTATAGAACTGATAATGAAGGTTATGTGATAGAACTTGCGATTGGTTTGGAATCTGTAGAAAACTGGGGTTGGATATTTAGAGCATTAAGAGCAGATAATGATTTAGAATCAATTTTTTTAGCAGCAATAGAGTGGGATTATGATGAATGGACATATATGCCATCAATTTATAAATCAAATGATAATGGCGAATCATTTTCAAGAATTCTTGAATTAACTGAAAATAACGGATTTATAATTGGAACTAGTCATTTTGATATATGGACATCATCATTGTTGGGTGGTGATTTAATTATTCTCAATAACGGGATGATTTATCGCTTAGATTCAATAACAAATGAAATTACGTTCATTAGTGAAATTGAAACTGAAGAACTTGGAAATAATATCATCATTGGTGGTGAAATGGATGATGAACAGTTTTTTTTACACGTTCGAATTGGAGATAGGTTATACACATCCATCGATAGTGGTTCATCTTGGCAAGATTTAGGAACACTTCCTACTGGAACTTTCACCATAAATAGTTTTGAGTGCTCAAGCATAGATCCTAATCTTATTTCCATAGGAAATGTTGATGGGTACAAAACAAATGATGGTGGACAAAATTGGGAGTTAATTAATCATTGGTGGGAATATTATTCATATCCTGAATCTAAACTGCATGCTGATATTCCAGAGATCAGCTATGTGATTGATGAGCAGACTAATGATGAATTTCAATTAATATCTACGGATGGAGGTATTTATAAATCTTATGATCATCTTGTTAACGTACTGAATATATCTTTAGATGGACTCGGTGTTAGTCAATATTACTCCACCTATACTAAAAAACATCAGCCTCATCATATATATGCAGGAAGTCAAGATCAAGGGTTTCAAAGGTATTTGAGTTCAGGTTCATATGACGGGGTATTAGATTTTGAACAAACGATTAGTGGAGATTATGGCCATATCGTTTCAAAAGATGGTGGTAATAGCCTTTGGACAGATTATCCTGGATTTGTAATGTATTATCCTGATATTGCAAATTCAACTGAAATGCATTCATGGGATTTTCAGGGAGAAGGATACCTATGGCTCCCACCATTGATGAATGATCCAAACTCTGCTAATATGGTATATATTGGTGGAGGTGGTATTTATTCACAAAACCATATAGTAAAGGTAACCTATACAGCAAATGGTATGATTGCAGAAGATCTGGAATATACTTTCCCATCAAAAATCTCCGCATTATCGTATAGCCCTATAATAAGTAATAAATGGTACGTATCAACTGAAAATGGAGAGTTTTTCTATTCAGATAATGCTGGAGCTGGCTTCACTCAAACTTCAAGTTTTTCAGGTCCTAGTTCACATTATTTTTATGGGAGTTCGATTTTACCATCTCCAGTAAATGAAGATAGGATATATATTGGTGGCAGTGGATATTCAAATCCAGCAGTCTATTTAAGTGAAAATGGAGGACAAAGTTTCATTGCCTTTGATGATGGGCTGCCCAATACGTTAGTTTATGATTTGGCATCTCTGCCTGATGAATCGGTTCTGTTTGCAGCAACTGAAGTTGGTCCATATGCATTTTCTTTTGAAACTGAAATTTGGGAATCAATTGCAGGAACGGATGCACCAGAGCAAGTATATTGGAGTGTTGAATATATAGATGCAATACAAACGGTTAGATTCGGTACATATGGAAGAGGAATCTGGGATTTCACTTTTAATCACAATCCTTTGATTGACATAGGGGATTTGAATCAAGATCAAGCTATAGACCTAGATGATTTACTAACATTAATAGGAATTATTCTTTCTGATCAAGAGGTCGCCTTTCAAATAATTAGCATTGCAGATATTAATTTTGACGATACATTAAATATTTTTGATATCATTTTATTAATAGATATGATATCATGAAAAAGATTCTGAAAAAAACAACTTGAATCATAATTTATTTTATGCTCTTTATAATTTATACTATTGGTTTATATATCATCATTAAATCAAATTGATCGTGTATATATTGAATGTATATAAAGATTAAACGTTTTTAACTGTAGGGATATATAGAGATGTCCATAAGCTAGATGATATGCTGGTAAAAACTGATGAATTGGTGCATTATTAAGGAGACTTTTTACTTTTATTGAAGAGAATAAGTAAATAGGTATGTTTAAAGATAAAATTAATAATTTCTATTTAATGTGCATTATTGGAAATGTCCTATAATATATGTTATGTATAATTATTTAATTCTTACATTTAAAATTCTAACCCAGACCTTCCCTTTTTAATAAAGCCGAAATCGTAGGTTTTCTACCACGGAAAGACTTATAAAGTTCTAATGGGTGTTTAGTATTACCTTTTGATAAAATATTTTCTCTAAATGATGCAGCAGTCTCTTTATTAAAAATACCGTCCATTTTAAATTTTTCAAAAGCATCAGCATCTAATACCTCTGCCCATTTATATGAATAGTATCCAGCAGAATATCCTCCAGAAAAAATATGACCAAGCTGTGTTGATATAGAGCCAAGAGGAGTATCATCTGGTCTTAATTGGGTCTTTTTTATAGCATTTTTTTCAAATTTTGTTACATTATTGATGTTATTATCTTTGCCAAACCAAGCCATATCTAAATAGCCAAACATTAATTGTCTTAAGCAATTTGTACCAGACATAAAGTTTTTTGATTCTTTTAATTTTTGAATCATATTTCGTGGCAAAACCTTATTAGTTTCGAAATGATGAGCAAATATTTTAAGAGCCTTAGGTTCACTAACCCAATTTTCCATTATTTGGGATGGCAATTCAACAAAATCCCAAAATACAGAAGTTCCTGATGTTTTTTTGTATTTTACATCAGACAGTAATCCGTGTAAACAATGGCCAAATTCATGAAATATAGTTTCAACTTCGGAAAAGGTTAGTAATGATGGTTTGTCTTCTGTTGGTTTTGTAAGGTTACATGTAAGTGAAATATGCGGTCTAAGGATCTTACCATTGACCATCCCCTGAGATTTTAATGCATTCATCCAAGCTCCGCCTCTTTTGGATTCTCTTGGAAATAAATCTACATAGAGGACCCCTATGTGTCTTTCATTTTCCTCCTGAACTTCATATACATTCACATCCTTATGCCAGGTTTGGATATTTTTCATAGGTTTGAATTGTAGTCCATATAGCCTATTTGCGACCTCAAAAGCACCTTGAATGACTTTTTCAGATTGAAAATATGGTTTTAAATCATTATCATCAAAATTAAATTTATTTCGTTTTAGTTTTTCAGAATAATAAGAGATATCCCAAGATTTAATTTTCTCTATATTATCTAACTTTTTCGCAATTTGAGAGATTTCATTTAAATCTTTTTTAGCATGCTCAATACAAGATTGATATAAATTATCTAGAAGGTTAAAAATATTTTCTTGTTTTTCAGCCATTCTTTCTTCAAGTATATAATTGGCGTAATTATCGTGGCCTAATAATTGTGCCCTTTTGTGTTTGAGTTTAGAAATTCTTTTACAAAGTGCATTATTATCAAATTCGCCACCATTGCATTTACTCGATATTGCGATATGAACCTTTTTCCTTAATTCTCTTTGGTTAGAGTATTTCATAAAAGGCGAAAAACTTGGAAATTGTCCAGTTATCAACCACTTTTCACTTTCATCCTTTTCTTTTGCAGCTATTCTAGCAGCTTCTATTACACTTTCGGGTAATCCATCCAATTGATTTTCATTAAGCCATAATTCAAATTTATTTGTAGCGTTCAATGTGTTTTTGGAAAATTGCGGTGAAAGAGTTGAAAGTTCTTTGTCAATTTCTCTCAGTTTCTGTTTTTCCTTATCGTTTAGAGCTGCTCCATTTCTTGTAAAATCTTTATAAGTTAGAACTACTAGTCTTATATCTTCAGGGTCATCTAGCTTGTGTTTATTTGCATATACTTGTTTGATCTTGCTGAATAAATTTTCATTCAGATAAATATTATTCTCAAACTCAGCAACCATTGGACTTATTTCATCTGAAAGGTCCTTTAGTTTCTGGTCAGATTCACTTCCAAACAGGTGATAATAAGCGTGAAGAACAGTATTTAATTTTTCGCCAGATAATTCTAAGGCAAGTACAGTATTTTCAAATGTAGCAACCTCTTTATTTTTTGAAATTTTCGCGATATTTGATTCTGCATCTTTTATTCCGAATTTAACAGCCGGTACAAAATGATGAACTTTTATATCATTAAACGGTATGGTTCCAAATGGTTGGTCAAATTTTTCCAATAATGGGTTTTTCATATTTTTATCCTGGAAATTAGTTTGAAAAGTTTTATTATTTTTTTTTAATATTTACTTGATTATGATATTCATTATTTTACTTGGCACATATATAATTCTTATTACTTCACCCTCAGATAGATACTTCTCTCCAAAAGAAGTATTTTTAACTAAATCATAAACATCTTCTTTTCCTGTGTTTGGAAGGATTTCTACTACGCCTCTTTTCTTTCCATTAAACTGTATTGCAATCCTTATTTTTTCATCAATTATTAGTGTGTCATCATAATTAGGCCATTCAAAAGAACTGATTGGAGAAAAGCCAATTTTTTCGTTTAGTTCTTCTGTAACATGAGGCGCAAAAGGATTTAATAAAATTAAAAACTTGTGCAAAATATCCCTATCTAATATTTTAATTGAGGTCATGTGATTAGTAAAAATCATTAACTGTGATACAGCTGTATTAAATCGTAATTCATCGAGATCTTCACTCACTTTTTTTATGGTTTTATGCAATAATTTTTTTGTTTCCTCATTAGAACAATTTTCTTTAATCTGAAATTCCTCACTGTTGAATAAACGCCATACTCTTTGGATAAATCTATGACATCCTTGTAGCCCTTTCGTACTCCACGGTTTTGATTTATCCAGAGGCCCCATAAACATCTCATAAAGGCGAAAACTATCTGCGCCATAAGAATTCACAACATCATCGGGATTAATGACATTTCCCCTGGACTTACTCATTTTTTGACCATCCTCTCCTTGTATCATTCCTTGATTGAACAGCTTCTTAAATGGCTCTTTATGCGAAACTAAACCAAGGTCATATAATACATGCTGCCAAAATCTTGCATATAGTAAATGCAAGACAGCATGCTCTACGCCTCCAATATATAAGTCAACAGGCATCCAATAGGATTCGTTTTCCTTACTCCACGGTTTTTCCATATTTTTAGGATCCGTGAATCGTAAGAAATACCAACAAGAACCAGCCCATTGAGGCATGGTGTTGGTCTCCCTTGTCCCATCCTTTGTTTTTACCCAATCTATTGCATTTGCTAACGGAGATTCACCAGTATCAGCAGGCTCATATTTATCCATTTGAGGTAAGGTTAGTGGTAAGTCAGATTCATCTACGGTTATTATTGACCCATCATCATTATGAATGATTGGTATAGGTTCACCCCAGTATCGCTGCCTAGAAAAAAGCCAATCTCTTAGCTTGTATTGTACCTTTGCCTTACCTTTATTATTTTCTTTTAACCAAAATATTACTTCATTAATTGCATCTTGCACTAATTTACCATTTAGATCCAAGCCGCTATGATTTGATGAATTTATTAATATTCCTTTTTCATTTTCTGTATAAGCTTCAACTTTGATATTCCCACCAGATACAACTTCTTTAATTGGGAGCTCATATTTAATCGCAAATTCAAAGTCACGCTCATCATGACCTGGCACTGCCATAATAGCTCCAGTACCATAAGTCATAAGAACATAATCTGCAATCCAAATTGGTATTTTCACATTGTTAACAGGATTTATTGCAAATGAACCTGTAAATACACCAGTTTTTTCCTTATTCAGGTCCCCCCTATCTAGGTCACTTTTTCTCTCAGATGCAGAAACATAAGCTTTCACATTATCGAAGTATTTTTTCAATGTTAATTTTTTAACTAAAGGATGTTCAGGAGCCAGCACAATATATGTTGCACCAAAAAGCGTATCAGGCCTGGTCGTAAATACCTTTAGTGTTTTTTTTATGGATTGTAATTCAAATACAACTTCTGCACCTTCAGATTTTCCTATCCAATTCCGTTGCAATTCTTTTACATTTTCTGGCCAGTCAAGGCTATCTAATCCTTCAAGCAAAGATTCAGCATATTCCGTGATGCGAAACATCCACTGACGCATTGGTTTTCTTATTACGGGGTAACCTCCAATCTCAGATTTTCCATCGACAACTTCTTCATTTGCTAGTACAGCTTTTAGTTCTGGGCACCAATTAACAGGAACTTCAGCCTCATAAGCTAGGCCCTTTTTGTATAGTTGTAGAAAAATCCACTGAGTCCATTTGTAATAATTTTCATCAGTTGTATTGACTTCTCTATCCCAATCATAACTAAAACCCAGCATTTGAATCTGACGTTTAAAATTTTTTATGTTGTCTTCAGTTGTTTGTTTTGGATGAGTACCAGTTCTTAAGGCATACTGTTCTGCTGGTAAACCAAATGCATCCCAACCCATTGGATGTAATACATTATAACCCCGCAGCCTTTTATAGCGAGAATAAATATCAGTTGCTGTGTAACCAAGAGGATGACCAACATGTAGCCCAGATCCAGACGGATATGGAAACATGTCGAGTACATATAATTTTTCCTTCTTTAGATCTTTGTGGACTCTAAATGTATTATTTTGATTCCAATATCTCTGCCATTTTTGTTCAATTGTTAAGTGATTGTATTGCATAATAAAAAGGGACCTAAAATTAATCCTAGGTCCCCAATGATTAAAATTCTTTATTTATGTTAAAATGCTAAAGACAGTCCCAAGGTTATGTTCTCATCAACAGCCTTATAAGGCATTCCAGTATCTCTGTTTATGATTTTATCATCCTTATCATACCTTGAATTATATTTATTAGTATAGTTTAGATCAATTGTAAGAGCTTCATAGAAGGTTGCTAATGAAATTGTCAACTCGTGTTCAAGAAGGTATTCGTTAAAGTCATCAACACGTGGTTTGTAATAAAATCTATAATCAAAAATCAAATTATCATCAAAAAACTTTAGTTTAATTTTCGGTCTAATAGAATGACGAAAAAACTCCTCTGGACCAGTCTCGGTTGAATCCGTCGGATAGTAATAGGCGCTTGAATCTGTGTATACATAAAATTCATCACCATAGTAAGCATCATAATAATAATAATTCGTATCAATCGTAACTGAGTCTGTATAATAATAATCACCACTTGCAACGCTGCCATCTAAATCATATGCAGCCGAATCAGTATATGTGTACAGTAAATAATCTTCTTTTTCAAATAAGAATGCGTAGCTAACAGAAAGTCCTTTCATTATTCCGACCTTCCCTCCTAATCCATAATTCAATCTATCCTCTAAACCAATTACATTGTCAAACGATTTTTGAAAAAACAAAAACGGGGAGAATCTTTGATTTGCCCAAACATCAAATTTCAATGTTAATGACTGGTCATCAGTAAATGGCTCGTTATCAAGCTTGTCATCACTCCTATTGTAATCGAACAGGAATTCTGTATCTTTTAGAGGCCCTAAATCTCCTAATAATGTATAGTTAAATCCGTAGTATAGTGAAGAGAAGTCGGTATTTCCTTTATCTTGTGAAAAACTAATATCAACGCTTGTATACATCTCCCTGCCACTCTCTTCTTCAGCAGCCGTTGTATCTGCATCTTGTCCATTTACAGCTAATGTAAATAAAATAGCAATAAAAATGCTTTTCGAATCTTGGTATGTGATCATTTGCATTATCCTATTATTAATTAGTAGAAGTTACGTGAATTTATTCAAAAAAAAAGGGTGCGTGAAAGCACCCTTTTTTTTCTTTTGAAAAAGAATTGGTTACTTTGAACCAAAAACTTTTGAGAAAAAGCCTTTTTTCTTCTTTTTACCTTTACCGGAAATTTTCTTTCCTTTCTTCTTTTTCTTTTTCACGTCTGCACTAGCAAACACAGTATTTTCACAATCTTTTTCAATTGAGAATTCTACTTGGTCAGCTGTTACAGTGCTTTCCGCAGGTACAACAGCAACCATTGCGAATGCAACAATTGTTGAGATTAATGTTTTAAATAAGCGAGTNATATAACTCTCCTTTTTTTGTTTTGGTTAACCATAACCGCTATTAACTAATAGCATGTTACANTGAATATATTGAACCTTCCTATTATTTGTCAAATAAAATCTGACTCAGTAAAAGNATGCTATGATTTTAATCACATAANTTTATGGAAGATAAGGTTTTAAAATTTTGAAAACTTTTTTAATATTCCGCGCATTTTTTGGAACTTTATTCCAATTAATAGTTTTAATAGTAAAACAAAAACTCTTCAAGGAGAAGTTTAATGATTCGCGTTGACAATTTATCTAAAAATTATGGTTCAGTAGAAGCAGTTAGATCAATTTCATTTTCGTTGAAAGATGGTGAAATCGTTGGATTTTTAGGTGCAAATGGTGCAGGAAAAAGCACAACCCTTAAAATGATTACAGGATATCTAAGTCCAACATCTGGCAATGTTTTCGTTGATGAGATGGACATCATAACAGATTGCTTAGAAATTCAAAAAATGGTTGGATATCTTCCAGAACTTAATCCTCTATATTTTGAAATGAAGGTTCATGAGTATTTAAAATTCCATGCATCAATTCGAGAAATTAAAGGGCAAGAGTTTTCTGAAGCCTTGAAACGAGTTGTTAGTGAATGTGGATTGCAGGGTGTCGTACATAGAACAGTAGGCAATTGTTCAAAAGGATACAAACAGAGAATTGGTCTAGCAGCGGCAATGATACATGATCCTAAAATTTTGATTCTTGACGAGCCAGTTACAGGACTTGATCCAAATCAAATTGTAGAAATTCGTAGCCTTATAAAAAAACTTGGTAAAGAAAAATTGGTATTAATGTCCTCTCATATTTTACAAGAAATCCAAGCTACCGTAGATAGAATTATAATCATCGATAATGGAAAGATTGTTGCTGATGGTACAAGCGAAGAATTAATCTCCAGTTCACAGGGAATGACTCAACTTGATCTTGAAATTATGAATGCAGAAGAAAATGATATCGAGGATATGAAAGCAACTATCCCTCAAGTAAACATAAAAGGTATATCCAAAGAGGATAATGTGTTCAAAGTCAATCTAGAATACAGCTCTGGTAGTGATCCAAGAGCTGAGATATTTAATCACGCAGTAAGCAAATCTTGGATTCTGACTGAAATGAGTGTAACTGAAAAGAATTTAGAAGACATTTTTAGAAACCTTACTGGACAGAGCAATGGGGTTGGCCATGAATAATATTCTAACAATCTTTAGAAAAGAATTACATTCCTTTTTCACAAGCCCAATGGCTTATGTCTTCCTTGTAGTGTTTGCATTAGTGAACGGATATTTCTTTAATATTCAGTTTTTCTTGATTAATGAATCAGATATGAGGGTTCTATTTGGTATCGTACCATTGGTATACCTTTTCTTCATTCCAGCTGTTTCCATGGGTCTTATTTCTAGAGAAAAAAGTTTAGGAACAATAGAAATAATATCCACAATGCCAATTTTAGAAAGAGATATTGTTGTTGGAAAATATTTAGCTGGTTTTTCTTTAATTTTGCTTGGTCTGGTTACTACCTCAATACACTATATCACGCTTTGTGCTGTCGGAACCAATATAGACCACGGTGCAGTCTTCACAGGTTATCTCGGTTTGGCTTTGTTGGGTGGCGTTTATACGGCGGTTAGTCTTTTTGCGAGTAGTTTAACTGATAATCAAGTTGTAGCCTTTATTATTGGAATAGCTATAGTTTTGACTTTTTTTATGATGGATAAATTATTATTCTTCGTACCATCTTCGATGAACGGAGTAATCCAATACCTTAGTACAGATTTTCACCTATCAAATATGTCCAGAGGGGTGTTGGACACAAGAAATCTTATTTATTTTGGTTCAGTGATTGGATTTTTTCTAACCATCACTACAAGAATTCTAGAATCTAGAAAATGGAATTAAATCAATGCTTATAAAAAATAAAAACTCTTTCATTATCTTCGTAGTTGCGCTCGTAACTGGTCTAATCTTATTAAATCTAACATCTAGAGATATATTTCATAGATTCGACCTTACTGATAATAAAAAATTCTCACTATCAAACTCAAGTGAGTCAATTGTATCAAAACTTGATGATCTTTTAACAATAAAAGTATATTTTTCAGATGATCTTCCAAATGAACTAGGTAATACTAGAAGGTATTTACAAGATATTTTAGAAGAATATAGAGCATTATCAAAAAACGTAAAATTTTTCTTCCACGATCCAGAATCAGATGCAGAGCTTGAGGAAAAAGCAAGAAAAGATGGTATACAACCTGTGCAAATGCAGGCATTGGAAAATGACCAAATGGTTGTAAAAAAGGTTTATTTAGGAATGGTCCTTCTTTTTGAAAATAAAAAAGAAATCATTCCACTTATTCAGACTACTGCTGGATTAGAATACATGATTAGTACAAAAATAAAATCATTAATAAACATTGATAAAAAAACAGTTGGCCTGATGCATCTCAGTAATGTAGAGCAACCGAAAACTGAGAACCTAACTACTCAGTTAAATCAACATTATAATTTTCGATCAATTGATCCTAAAAATCCAATACCTGGCAATATCAATGTATTATTAGTAACTGGTACGACCGATTCTATTAATGAAAAAACCTTGGATAATTTGAATCAATATTTACGATCTGGTAATAGAATGCTATTTACACAAAGTGGTGTCAATACTGATATACAAACCCAGCAAGCAAATCCCATTGAATCAAATGTATTTGATTTCTTGAAAAAATATCGTTTAGATCTTCAGAAAAATCTTGTTCTGGATTCGAAATGTGGAAATGTTCAGGTCAGGCAATCTGTTGGATTATTTAGCATGAATAGGGCCGTGCAATATCCATTCTTCCCAATAGTTGATTCATTTAATATTTACGACACCTTATCAAACATAATTGTAAATAATTTGGAACAGGTTTTGCCACTATTCCCAAGTGAAATTATAATTGACACATTGCAAAATGATGAAGTGAAAAATGTTGTTCATTTATTCAAATCCTCAAATAATAGTGGAAAGATGGAGTCAAATTTTATGCTAAGCCCAGATCCCCAACAAAACCCCTTTTTGAAAATGCTTGGTCAAGACGGAAAAATATTAGCTGCCTCATCAAGACTTTCAAATAATGGGGAGCTTATGTTATTATCTGATTCAAAATTCCTTAGTGATGAAGGAGGAATGTCTATACCTGACAATGTAGTCTTCCTAATGAATGCTGTTGACTATCTTGCAGGAGATAAAGATTTAATTTCTCTAAGATCACGTGAAATCACTAGTCGTCCATTAGATATTCTTCAGTTACCGGATAATGTTCGAGCAAGTATGACGCAAGAGGAGATTGATAAAGAACAGGATAAAATTAAAAAGCGATGGAAGTTAGCAAATTTAGTGCTGCCATCCCTTTTAATAATTGGTTTTGGAATTTTTCGGATGAAAAAAGAAAAAGAACAAGCGGAGGTTTTAAAACAGATATATGACTGATTCAATTAAATACAGCCTAGTTGCATTGGGGTTAATAGTAGTTTTATTCTTATATAATCAGAGATCCCAAAGTTCAATTAATATTAATGGAGAACCTATTTTTACAGGAAATGATGATGAGATCTATAGAATATTGATTACTGAAGGAGATAATTCTATTGAACTATTAAGAAATGATACATTGTGGGATATCTCAAATGCTGATTCATTTGAAGTTAAGCCATTCCAGGTGGAAAAAATATTTAATCGCTTACTTAAAGTTGAACAAGAAATGATTATTACTACGAAAATAGAAAAATGGGAAAAATTTGGTGTTGATGATTCACTTGGTAGGCATCTCAAAATTTTTGATGAAAATGATAATCAATTAATCCACTTCATATTCGGTAACTCAGGTCAAGATTATCAACATAATTATGTTAGAGAAGAAAAATCAAATGATGTTTATAGAACTAACGATAATGTTTATTTTCTATTAAATACAAATAAAACGTATTGGGCAAAAAAAATATCAAATGATGAAGAAGGCATAAAGAATAATGAAAATGGCTAATCGATTTAATTCTTTTTAAAAAAAATTTATTGAAAACATCATCCAAGCAAATATTAGTGGTCGGAGACAGGATATTGATCAGACCGGACACAGGTGAAAAAAAGTCACCTGCCGGACTCTACCTACCTCCAAGTGTAATAGAAAAACAAGAAGTTAGAGGGGGAACAGTCGTTAAAGTTGGCCCAGGTATTCCTCTAGGAAGTCCTGATGGAACATTCGATGAACCTTGGAAAGAAAAAAAATCCGATGTCAAGTACATACCAACACAAGCTGAGGTAGGTGATTACGCACTATTTTTAGGCAAGGCAAGCATTGAGATTAAAATTGAGGAAAAAGATTATTTAATTGTTTCTCAATCTGCTATTTTAATTTTGATTAGGGATGATATCGCGAGTGTCTTGGCCTAATTAAAGTAACCTTCGTTAACAAGATATTCTAATCCCTCACTAGCCTTTTTTCTTATGATTTTATCATATATTGTAGATAATTCGGTATTATGAGGATTGATCTCTATCATGTATGCACCATTGTCCTTTGCTAGATTAGCGTATCCTGCAGCTGGCCATACAAGGGCACTTGTACCAATGCTTATAAAAAGATCAGCATTAATAATGACTTCAGTAGCCTTTTTTATTGTGTATTCATCGAGCATGTCCTTAAACCATACTATGTCTGGTCTTAAAATATTTCCGCATTTACAATATCTGCTTGAGTATTTTCCAAAATTTTTATCATCAATTATAATTTTTTCCGATTGACATTTCATTCTCCATAAGCTACCATGTAATTCAATTACATTTTTAGATGCTGCTCTTTGATGCATACCATCAATATTTTGAGTAATAATATATGTTTTATCCTTTTTTGATTCTATTTCACTCATTCTGAAATGACCACTATGAGGATTGCATTTTAAGGCCTCAATTCTTCGTAATTCATGAAAATCCAATACTATTTGAGGATTGTTATCAAATGCATTCTGACAGGCATATTCTTCCCATTTGTATTCGTGCCATATGCCTCCCTTCCCTCGATATGTAGGAACTCCTGATTCAGCTGACATTCCTGCACCAGTAAAAAATACTATATTAATAAAATCACTTTTCAAATATTCTTTGAATTTTTTGAAAATTCTCTTCTGATAATTTTTGCTAAGAATGACATTCTTCTCCTAACTTCATTGGGGTAATCTGATTCAATATATTTTTTACCGTCATAAAGCATATCATATACTTTCATATAACACTCATATTCAAAAGGGCCCTTTTTCATATATGATTTATCAATCACTAAACCACTTATCTCAATTTTAGTTTTTGCTTTACTATACCCTAAAGCAATTTCTTTGTTTTTAACTTTGCGCACTTTCCAGGATGTGATGATTGTTGAAGAAGTGCTGTTTTGATAATAGTTTTCGATTTCATAACCATGATGTTTTAAAATTTCATTAATCACATTTTGAAAAGTTGAAGTATTTGCTGTTCCAATAAAATATCGAGTTATATCGTATTCATTCTGACCTGATTTAATTAAAGAAAGGCAACTTAAATTAAGTAGCATGATCAATAAATAGATTTTTTTCATAGGACTTAACTAAGAAATTTTTAATTATC
>PBFM01000027.1 GCA_002718655.1 Fidelibacterota bacterium | reverse complement strand
TGCTGCATATCTTTTTTGCCAAAATAAGAGGCGTCAGGCTGAACAATATTAAATAATTTTAAAACGATAGTTAAAACACCCTTAAAAAAGTGAGGCCTCGAAAGACTTTCTAGGCCTACAGCTAGGGAGGTTTCTTCTACATAGGTAGAATAATTTTTTGGATAAATTTCATCACGGCGGGGAAGAAATAAAACATCCACATTCAAACTTCTTAAGGCGGCGGAATCTTTTTCAATATTGCGAGGATACTTTTTAAAATCTTCATCGGGAGCAAATTGCTTATTATTAACAAACACACTAACAACAGTATGGTTGCACTCTAGGAGGGACTTTTTAACTAAAGACAGATGCCCCAAATGCAAGGCTCCCATTGTAGGAATAAATCCAACCGTCCCTGACACGGTTTTAGCCCATGCCCGATATTGTGATATGGTTTTAATTATTTTCAGAAACTTTTTTAAGAATTTTTTTATTTAGGTTAACAGAATGCTCTTTGCCAGGAAAGACCATTTTTTTTACATCCTCCTTATATTTTTCAAGGCCTTGAAAAATAGCGTCATAGCCATTTAAATATTTTTTTGCATGCTTCGGCAAAAAAGAAGAATCAAAACCAAGAACATCATGAAAAACCTGAATTTGTCCATCACACTTCTTTCCAGAGCCAATACCAATTGTAGGGACATTAAGTTGTTTTGTAATTAATTCTGCTAAATTTTCCGGAAGACCCTCTAAAACCAAAGAAAAAATACCCGACTTTTCTAAGTTGCGGGCCTCGCAAATAATTTTTGAAGCCTGCCGTTCTGTTTTCCCCTGTATGCTATATCCAGAAGAAGCATTAATAGATTGAGGCATTAAACCAATATGCCCCACAACAGGAATTCCAGAATCTACGAGAGCCCGAACGCGCTCACAGGCTCCGCCCCCCCCTCCTTCAAGCTTTACTGCGTTCGCCCCATTTTTTATAAAGGTGCCGGCAGACTTAATTGTTTCTTCAATGCTTGGCTGATAAGATAAAAAAGGCATGTCTGCAACAACTAGGGAAGTTTTTGCTCCTCTAACTACAGCGCGCAAAACCAACAACATTTCATCCATCGAAATAGGAGTTGTATCATCATATCCATATATAACCATTGACGCGCTGTCTCCAACAAGAATTAAAGGAAAGTCTAAATCATTAATAATTTTAGCAGACAAATAATCATATGCAGTAATTGTAGCAAACTTAATTTTTTTTTGTTTGAATTGCTGAATGTCTTTAATGTAGTATTTTTTCAAAATATAGACTATATCATGCTTGGGCTAGTTTCTTTTATATCTATAATTTGATTTTTTTGATTTACATGCACCACAGAAGGGGTCCATTTTTTTAAATCATTATGCTGAAGGCTGCAATAAGAAACAATAATAATAATATCTGAGGGAGAAACCAGGTGCGCTGCAGCGCCGTTAATACAAATTTCTCCACTATTTTCTTGAGCCTCTATAACATACGTCTCAAGACGATTGCCATTTGTGATATTAAGTATTTGTACCTGCTCAAAAGGCAACAAGTTGGCAGCATCCATTAGGCGCCGATCAATAGAAATAGAACCAACATAGTTTAGGTCTGCTTCTGTTACGGTTGCCCGATGAATTTTAGATTTTAAAGCTCTTATAATCATTCTATTATTTTTTTAATTATGTGCTATAAATTAAAAAAAAAAAATAAAATAATAAAGAAACCTAATACTAATACTATATATAGTATGCCAAAACAGCATCACCACAATAAAAAAATAAAAAAAACTTTGTATTAGAGCATATTGTTAATATTTTTAAATTCTATTAGTGGTTTTAGGACAGAAAAGAACAAACAAATAGGAAAAAAAAGTGAAACATTTATTTAAAAATATTTTATTAGGGACCCTAACCATATGCGCTATATCCTGTAGCTGGTTAAATGAAGACATTAATGCGGAGCCAGAAAAAACTGAGCCAAACACCAAAGAAATTCCGTCTTCTGTGGCAGAAAATTCACCAAAAACAGAAGAAACAATAATTAAAAAAACAGAAGAAGAAAACCCCTCTAACAATAATGTCTCCCCAGCCACAACTACAAAGATTGAGAGCCATTATGGCATTTTAATTGAAGAGCTTGGAATGCAAATTAAAAAATTAAGAGCAGAGCTAGATTTTTTAAATCAAGAATTATACGCATTAAAAGCACAGTCGCAAGTATGGGAAAACCCTTTTTCAATTTACAATAAAGAAATTGTTTTAGATAACGGAACAACGGTTTATGGAAAAATAGTTTACCAAGACCAAGATATTATTAAGGTTGAAACTCTAATAGGCGGCCTGACAATTGATAGGGCAACGATTGTTAAGGTAACCGAAAATGTTGTTGAAATTTTGCCAAAAGACTCGTTATCAGGAGCCCCAATTAAAAACTTTATTAAAGATGGAACAATTATTGAAATTCAAGACAGTCCAAGCGGAGCCATTGAAATTGAGAGAAAGGGGCATAAAAAAACGGCAAATCTCATTATATTGGGAAGCATATATGAAAAAACAGATGAAAATGGAAATACGATTTTAAGTGGTGAAATTAAAAATATTGGGAAAAAACGTGCAGATTTTGCTAAAATCAATTTCTTGTTTCGCATGAATTGGAGAGGAGAAACAAAGCCTTTAACGTGCTTTGCTAAAGGGTCAATTCAAGATTTGGGCAACGGAGTTGTTTCAGACGCCTCGATTGAACCAGAATCGATTGGAAACTTTGAGCTTTTTATTCCTAAAAGCTTTGGAGAATTTATTAGCTACTCTTATGCACTAGACTGGGAACAATATGAATAAAGCCGCTATTGCCATATTTTTTTTAATGTCTGTTATTATTTCAGAAAGAGTGAATTATTGGAACTTAGGAATTTCTATTAATAAGGAAACACATCGAACGGTTCAAAAAACAGTTGACATTGATGGGTTTTTTGCTGAAACGGCCCCATATCATAAAAAACAGAACCAAGCAAAAGAACCAATATTTACTTTAGAAACAAATTATTTAATACAACCAACCTCTATACAACTTGAGGGGCAGTCAGAAGAAGGGCGCGAGAACGAAAACATAAAAACATTAATACTGAATGAAGAATATTTTGAAGCAGCAAAACAAATTGTTTCCTATGGGCCTCATCAGATCCAGGCCGCATTTATTGATCTTAATGACTACCATTATTGGGTGAGTTTTATCTATTATAATTTAGGAAACCAATTAGAGGCATATAATAATATTATTTTAATTTCTAACAGAGAGGCGAGCCCAGAAACATTATTTCTTGAAGCTCTTATTTTAGATAAGTTGGGAGAAACCGATAATTCAAATTATATTTTAAGGCAGATTATTAAAGATTTTCCCGATAATGACTATGCTAATTATTCAAACAACATTTTATTGGAAAAATAAATTATGAGACCAAACAAAAATATTATTTATTTTTTCGTTTTGCTTCTTTCTTTTCAGTTATTTGCGCACTCTCGTACTGCTTTTTCTCGTCCAAATTCAGTATATAGAACCCCAAGCAGCTATTTCCCTGATTTGGGAGAGGGAAAAATATCTCTTGGCTTTTCATCTGAAATGATTGATTTTGAGGTTCCCTCTAATAGCTCATCAGCATATATAAACACAAAGATAAAAAAATGGAATCTTGGAATCAGCTACACTCTTTTACCAGACTATCGGTCTCTAAATGCAATTGCGCTAAGCCCATTAGAGGAAAGTCCATATGAAATTGGTATGCACCTACAGAGAAGAGTATATGGATATAAGTCTTTATACATAGATGTTGGGGTTCACGACTTATCTATTAAGAACTTTAATTCAGATAAAGGATTGTTTGATGACGCCTCTTTATTCTTCGTCGTTTCAAATAACAAACAATTTAATAATTATGATATGACAATTAATTATGGTTTTGGAACAGGGAAAATAGGGAGCGATTACCATAATTATGACGATGGCTCTGGCCCATCGATGAGTCCCTTTTTATCCCTTTTATTAAATACCCCATATTTTAATAATAAAATGAACCTTATGTTTGAATATGATGGGCAGGGGATTAATCTCGGGACACAAATACCAATCACAGACATCTATTCTTTACGGTTTGGAGTTTCACATATTAATAAAATCACAGAATGGGCAAAAAGAGCAGAAGAAAATAATGGAGATTTAGCGCTAGAAAACGATGCTCCTTCTATTATGTTTGGATTTGTTATGAATATTCCTGATGCAAAAAGCGATCAAGAAAGGATTAAAAACAAATTATTAAGTGATGGCGGAGGCCCTTATGGAGACATTCATCCTTTAGTAATTATAGATTCAACAAAAATTAATGAACAGGCTGCTGAAATTTTAAATTATAAAGATACGCTACAGCTTTATAAAGCAGAGCTCAATATGCTGAACAATGAAAGCGCTCACATTAGAAAAAACATAATTATATTAGAAGACTCAACAAAAAAACTGCTATTGGACATTGAAATTGACAAATCAAAAAGAAATGAGGCAATGCGCAAATTTCAAAAGTCACACGATCTTTTAGTAGAAGAAGACTATAATGCTGCGCTTGACATGATTGATAAAGTCATTGAATTACAACCCAATTTGGCAATAGCTTATGCTAGAAGAGGAACAGTATATTATTATTTAAATGATACGAAGGCAGCATCTATGAATTGGAACATTGCTTTAAAGCTTGACCCAGAATATGACCAAGTTAGAGAAATTTTAAAAGGCCTAAAAGAAGGAACGGTTGAACCAATATATAAAAACAATAATAATGAGGAATAATTTATGAATTTAGGAACATTAATAGGACTGCTATTAGGATCGGGATTAATTGGAACAGCAGCATTTTTATCTGCTAGCGCAACAGGAATTTCCCTTCTTGCCCTATATGACACGGTGAGCCTGCTAATTGTTGTTGGAGGCTCTATTGCGGCCACAGCAATTGCTTTTAAAATGAAAGATGTTGTTAGGCTGTTTGGGCTTTTAAAAATGATTTTTAAGGATGACGGCTTTACGCTTGGAGACGTTGTAGATGATTTATGTGATTTAGCAGAAGCAAATCGAAGAGGAAGAAAAGAGTTTGAGGCGGCGCTACAAACAACACCGCAGTCTATGAAGTTTAGAATGCACATGGTGAGAGATGGGGCAGAACTTATTTTAGGTGGAACAAAAATTGATGATATTGAAGAAATTATGGAAAACATGGAAGCTTACCGAGAACAAAGAGAAATGCAAGAAATGAACGTAATGAAATCTCTGGGAGTATATGCACCCGCTTTTGGTATGGTGGGAACCCTTATTGGTCTTGTTTTTATGTTACAAGGAATGGGGCAGCCAGCACCAGATGGCGTTGACCCGCAAGCTCAAATGGGGCAATCTATGGCAGTTGCGCTAATTACAACTTTATATGGGGCGCTATTTGCAAATTTCCTCTTTTTACCGTTTGCAGATAAATTAAAAGGAAAAAATGAAGATAAAAAAGTTCAAAGCGCNCTCATTACNGAGGGNATGCTTTTAATCGCTCAGAAAATGCACCCATTACAGGTNAGGGAAAAACTNAATGCATACCTTCCTCCTAAAATGAGGAAAAAACCAGAAGACGAATAAGAAAATATGGCAACCAAAAAATTATCTAAGTCGGAAATTAAAAAGAAAAAGTGCGCATATCCGGACCCCCCGGATGAAGGCCTTCCAATCTGGATGGGAACATTTGCAGATATGATGACTTTGTTATTTGCTTTTTTTGTTTTACTTTTTTCAATGTCTACGCTAGATCCTGTAAAATATTCAGCATTTCAAAATGCCCAAACAGACCAAATCGGAGGAACAACAAAAGAACAAAATACCGGGACCCCAATTAAGTCACAAGTGGAAATTAAGCAAGATTTACAATCGATTAATAGCGAAGCAATGGTCGAGCAAATTAAAGAAAAAATGAAAGAAGCTATTGATCAAGATGAGTCAAAAAGCGCAGATGCCAAAACCAAAGAAAAAAATAAGATTGACAATATGGATGAGCCTATTAAGGTTTCTCATGATCCGCGTGGAGTTGCCCTAGAAATAAATGGTGAAATCTGCTTTGGGTCCGGGTCTATTGATTTAGAAGAAGGTATTAAAGAATTATTAAAAGAGGTTGTTGATTTGATGACGAATCCAGATGATAATAGGGGAATTTTAGTAGAGGGACACACAGACAGCTTGCCCTTAACGGGAAAATATAAAGAACAATACAAAAACAACAGAGTGTTATCCTCACTAAGAGCATCAGAGGTTGTAACATATCTAGAAGAACTGGGAGTTTCTAAAAATAGACTTGTATCTGTAGGGTACGCAGATCAGTGGCCAGTAGATGTGACCTGGTCAGAGATTAGAAGTGGAGATGTATTAAAAAAGGGCCTTATTAATAAATATAACCGAACCACATATGTAGATGAGGCTCAAACACAAGTAAAATATTCAGCAGAAGAAAATCAAAAAAGAAATAGAAGGATTAAAATAATATTTGCAACTAAGTAAATTCATTATTAGGGAGACAGTATGTTAAAAAAACTTTTTACTATAAATATCATATTAACTTTATTTGCTACCGTATTGTTGGGAGCGCCAACAGATGATTTGTTCACTAAAAAGAAAATCCAAATAGATGATAGATTTAGAGGCATGGGCCTAGACCCGTCGCTTTACCATATCTGGATTGGAACTAGAGCGGACGCTAATCTAAGCAGTAAATATAGGATTGAAGACAAACAGTCACAAAAGAAACAAAAAGAGTATATTCCGGGTCTTCCGACTATTCCAACCTCTCCAAAAACAGAGAAAGCAAGCCAATCAAAACCTTGGAATGAGGGCTACGTTGTTTATTTATATATTGACCCATCATATGATACAATAGAATTAAAAAACTCAATGGATGCAATTATTAAAACAGAGGTTTGGCCGGCGCTCAATCATTGTGATGACTGCGTACAATTTGAAGTTAAAGAACTCTATAAAAGCGCAGGCGGAGAATCTTCCTCAGGAGCAAATGCAGCTGAATTAGCAGAATTAGAGGAAAAATTGAAAGAATTTCAAGGCGCTCAACAAATTCAAGCTGAAAACCAAAAGCTAAGCGAAAGGTTTGAAGAGCTCGAAATGAGGCTGCAAGAAATTACCGATGCCAACATAGCCTTAGAGCGTACGGTAGAGTTGGCGCAATATGAATTGGAAGAAAAAGAAAAAGAATTAATTGAGCAAGAAAAGGAAGAGTCTTCAGAAGAAATTGAAGCAAAAGCGCAAGAAATAGAACAATTAAAACTTAAAATAGAAAAAGCACAAGATTTGGAAATGCTATACTATAAAGAGAAATATGCTATACACAATGCATTTCAAGATAGTCTTTTAAAAAGTTATGGGCAAAAAGTTGATCAAATACATAATCCTATAGAAGGCTGTATGAACCCAAGTGCGCGAAACTTTAATCCAAGAGCGAACACGGCGTGCGTGAACTGCTGTATATATGAAAGCGGTGCTGAAGGAGGGGCTGCCTCTCCATTCTATTTGGCGGGGTGCACAAATAGCGATGCACTCAACTATCAACAAAATGCAACAGATGATGATGGGTCTTGTAAATTCCCAGAGCCTGAAAGCAATTTGCTTCTTTGGGTCGTGCTTGGATTATTAATCTTTTTAATCCTTTTATCTCTTTTTATCATTGTGGGGAATAAGAAAAAAGTTGTTTATTTAAAACCAAAAGAGAAGAAGCAAGCTAAGAATAAAAATAAGGAGGAAGGAAATGAAGACGGTGAAGATAAAAACCCTCCCGCCTCAAGCGCTCCACAAGCGCCAATAGTTCCTCCAACGACAGCCCCACTTGATGAAGGGGTTTTACAATCGGAAGTTCAAAAGCAGAGACAATCTGCTGTAGCAATGAGCGCAGGACAAAAAGAAGGCGCGACACAGATTTTAAAAGACTGGTTAGATGAATCAAAAAATGAAGAAGAAAACACAGAGGAATAAATATGGACTATAATAGTTTGTCAGGAATTGATAAGTGTGCAATATTGTTTCAGGTATTAGGAGAGCCGCTAGCTGTTTCTTTTTTTGCGGGCTTGCCGAAAGATCAATTGCGTGCAATTAGAGTTAGAAGTGCTGAGTTATCTGGCCAAATTCCTACGGCCATTAAAAAACGAGTTTTAGATGACTATAATTTTAACTTACTGCAAGACCAATATCGTAAAAGTAAGCCAGACTCTATTAAGTTGTTTGAATTTTTAGATGAATTAACTGCAGAAGAAATATTTTATTTATTATCTACAGAAAAACCAACTATTGCAGCCCTGGCAATTGACCAGGTAAGCAATGATAAAAGAATAGCTTTTATTGACAAGCTTGATGCACAAACAAAAAATAATATTATATTAGAATTGGGAAACCTGAATGACATTCCGCTAGAAATGGTAGTTAACATCGCCCGGGATTTAGAAGAAAAGGCAGCTCATATTCCTGCAAGCAAAGAGTTTTCTAGAGGTGGCGGGAAAAAAATGGCAGACATTTTAAATAATATGGATGAAGAAGAAGCTTCTGCATATTTAACACAAGTACAAACTAGCGATCCCGACTTATATTCTGATATTAAAAAGTACTATTTAACCTTTAATGATTTAATTAATATGAGCGAAGATATCGCAAGTGATTTTTGGACCAATCCAGACATTGATATTGATGTTTTTGCAGTATCCGTAAAAGGACTTGATGAAGAAAAAACTAATTCAATTATTGATATTATGCCAAAAAAGAAACAAGCAATGTATCAGGCAATTGAAAAGCCGATGCCAAAAAATGAGGTTATGGAGGCAAGGCGCAAGCTAGTTGACCTAGCGCAGCAGATGATTAATTCAGGAGACATCAAAATTGAAGACATTATCGGCGGGAGCGAACAAGAAATGATTGATTAGTTGACTTCGAATAATATTGAATATAAAAAAAGGGAGCATTGCTCCCTTTTTTATTATATTTTTTAAATTATGGAGTTAATACTAAATTCACAAGCAATACAACATCTAAAACATTGAGCTGCCCATCACTATTTGTGTCTGCACACTCTTCGTATGTTGGCGCCAGCACCAAGTTCACAAGCAATACAACATCTAAAACATTTAAAACGCCATCCCCATTAGAATCTCCCAGCAAGCAATTGGCCCCATCTCCAACAGTAATAGGAAGTTCAATTTGAGCTTCACCTAAATCATCGCTATCAGCAAACCAAAAGTGAGCTTCGTAGTCCCCAGATAAACTAAATTCCTGGATTAGCTCCTCTGTTATATCAGCATGAAAAACAACCCCTTCACTATAAGTGTGTGAATTAGGTAGCATATCAAGCTGGACAAAACAATTTCCTCCATTCTCCGGAGTATTGCATATTTGTGCTGCCTTATACCAAGGAAGATTGTTATCTGAATCCGTATATGTGACGCTTAACTGATTGTTCTCGCTATCAAAGTTTGGATCAGATAAAGAGAGGGCGGTGTTTCCGCTTTGATGTTGAGAATTCATTAACACAATTCCAGGGTCTGTTTGATCTAGGGTCTCAACAGCAATATCAAGTCCATCTAAGCCCGCCTCCACAACAACGCCAACAAGAACCAATCCCTCTAAAGAATTGGGCCACGCCCCAAACTGAGGGTGGTCAAACAAATAATTTGCATTAACAGAGAGCTCTAATTTATCTCCCGTATCTTGGACATAAGAGATATCTTCTGTGATATATTCAAAACCCGCAACATCACCATTTGCTAAGTCCCCTTCAATTGTTAATAAGCCGGGGCTTAATTGTCCAAAACCACCACTACCATATCCAAGAGCATAAGCATTTAATTCTTCTGAATCAGGATTTACAATCCCAATTCCATATAAATACCACGGACCAAAAAGGCCACCCTCATCACAACAGTTTCCTGCTAAATCTAAAGAAAATAGAAGCTGGTTTATATTTTCATTGCTTCCAGAGTAACTAGCTAATACGTTTTGCACATCATAGTTTGCGCTTGCATCTCCGGTATCATCAGTTACAATAGTTGCGTATGTTGTTGAACCGGTAGTATTGTATGTGTTATTAGGAGCCTGAGATACTGGAAGGGTTCCATAATCCAAACCAAAAGACTCAGAATTGATTAAACCGCTTAAGTACCAGTCTACAACATTATTCCCGCTTGTTTCAACAGAGGTTTGCCAGGTGTTTTCATATCCTTCTGTCCCAATTAAAGCTACTTCCGAAGAAGAAAACCAAGAGGACTGTCCATCTCTAGAAACAAAAATAGAACCTGAAAAATCTCCCGCATTTTGAACCAAAGAATCAGAAATATCTGCATTAACGGTAAAATTATTCATAGGTGCGGTTGCACACAAGTTTTCAATTAATTCTTCTCTCATTTCATTGTTGATTTTAATGTCTTTAGTTGCATTAATAATTTCTTGCATCATTAATAGTTGTGCCTCTTGAAAAGCCCTTTCTTTAAGAGCTAGCAAAGTTTCTTCATCATAGTTATTGACTTGATTTGCGAATAAGGGCAAAACAAACAAACAAATTAAATATTTACATTTTTTCATAATAACATAACTCCATTTAAATTTGGTTACATTCATTAATAATTACGAGGAATTAATCTAATAATGTGTGATATAGTTAACAACTATTTAATTATTTATTTTTAGAGGCACACAAAATTGCTATTGGAACTCGAAAAGGTGAACAGCTCACATAATCAAAACCGTTATTTTTAAAAAATAAAATTGATTGAGGGTCTCCGCCGTGCTCTCCGCAGATACCAATCTTAATATTAGGATTTACTTCTCGAGCCTTTTTAACGGCAATTTCAATTAATTTACCCACGCCCATAATATCTAAGGATTGAAAAGGATCATTGCTAATAATGCCATTTTCAATATAGGAATTCAACAAAGTAGAAACATCATCTCTTGAAAAACCAAAAGTAGTTTGAGTTAGGTCGTTCGTCCCAAAAGAGAAAAAATCTGCTGATTGTGCAATTTTATCTGCTACCAGACACGCTCTTGGAAGTTCAATCATTGTTCCTACGTTATAATTAATTTTGATACGATTTTCTAATTCCACTCTGTCTGCACACTCCACGATTATTTCTTTTTGATGATTAAACTCATTAACAGACCCGACAAGCGGAACCATAATTTCGGGAGAACTGTCAACGCCCTCTTTGGCTAATTGGGTAGCGGCCTCCAAAATAGCCGTTGCTTGCATTTCTGTTATTTCTGGATAAGAAATGCCTAAACGACACCCACGATGACCTAACATAGGATTGTTTTCATAGAGTTGAGATATGTTTTTTTCAATTTTTTTATTAGACACGCCGGTTAAGGCGGCAAGCTGAGAAACCTGTTTTTTATCGTGAGGTAAAAATTCGTGTAATGGCGGGTCTAATAGGCGAATTGTAACAGGATGGGGAGACATAGCCTTTAATATTGAATAAAAATCTTTTTTTTGAAGAGGCAATAGATTCATAATAGCGTTTTTACGAATTTTTAGATTATCACGAAAAACAATCATTTTACGAACTTCATTAATTCTGTCTGGCTCAAAAAACATATGTTCAGTTCGACAAAGACCTATCCCCTTTGCCCCCATTGCACGTGCTTTTTTGGCATCGCTACCGGTATCGGCATTCGCTCTTACGCCTATTTTTTGATTATTTATTAACACATTAAATAAATCATTAAAATCCTGATTTTTATCAAGATTCATATCTATCAAATCTATTTTTTGATTATAAATGCTGCCTGTGCTTCCATTCACGGCAACCCAGTCTCCCTCATTAATAATAACATTATTTATGGTAGCTTGTTTAGCTTGATAGTCAATTACAATTTCATTACAGCCAACAACACAACATTTTCCCCAACCTCTTGCCACCAGCGCTGCGTGTGAGGTCATTCCTCCCCGGGCAGTAATAATGGCATTTGAAACATGCATTCCATGAATGTCTTCTGGAGAAGTTTCTTCTCGAATAAGAACCACCCCTTCTTTTTCAGAAGATAGTTCTTGTGCCCGCTCAGGATTAAAAACGGCCCTTCCGATAGCACATCCTGGACCAGCGGGAAGCCCAACAGTTAAAAGATTTGCTTGTTTTTCTTTTTCTGGATTAAAATAGGGATGCATTATTTCTTCAATTTGTGAGGGGGCAATTCTATTTGCTAGTTTTTCCTCATCAATTAGCCCCTCTTTGTATAAATCTAATCCAATTTTTATTGCAGCATGCCCATTTCTTTTTCCGCTTCTTGTTTGTAGCATCCAAAGAACACCTTCTTGAATAGTAAACTCAATATCCTGCATATCACAATAATGTTTTTCTAAAGTATCCTTAATTAATAACAGATTATTATAAATATTAGGAAACTGTAACTCTAATGTATCTTTCTTTATAGTTAATGCATTTTTACTATCTTCATTTATCGGGTATGGAGTGCGAATACCGGCTACCACATCTTCTCCTTGCGCATTTGGAAGCCATTCGCCATAAAGATGATTATGTCCGCTTGAAGGATTTCTCGTAAAGGCAACTCCGGTAGCAGAGTCTCTTCCCATATTTCCAAACACCATACTTTGTATTGTTACCGCTGTACCCCAATCATTAGGGATATTTTCAATTTTACGATATTCTTTAGCTCTAAACCCATTCCACGAAATAAACACGGCTTTAATTGCTCCCCACAATTGTTCATAAGGGTCATCAGGAAAGCTGGACTGAAGCTTGTTATTAATTTCTGCAGTAAAGATTTTGCACAAACCTTTTAATGTGTCTACTGATAAGTCAGCGTCATTAATTATATTATTTTCTTTTTTTCTTTTTATTAATATAGAATCAAGATGCTCTCGTATTCCTACATTCACATTATTCGCCTTTTCCATTACAACATCAGAGTACATCATAATTAAGCGGCGATATGAATCATAAACAAAACGCTCATCTTTTGTCTGAGATATTAAACCAAACAGAGTTTTCGATGTTAGCCCTACATTAAGGACTGTTTCCATCATTCCTGGCATTGACTGTCGTGCTCCTGATCTCACTGAAAACAATAGAGGGGTTTGTGTGGATCCAAAACGACGCTCTAAAATTCGTTCAATTTTTGCAATAGAATCAAATAAAGATTCTTTAAAGCCCGGAGGAAAGGAGTTGTTTTTTAAAAAATAATTGCAAACCTCAGTAGATATCGTGAATCCCGGAGGAACAGGAATATTTAATGACGACATCTCTGCTAAATTGGCCCCCTTGCCACCTAGAAGATTAATTAGAGCAGCGCTCCCGTCTACATTTTGAGCTGAAAAACCATATATATATTTGCTGTGTTTCATTAGTTTTTGGAAAATAGAATTTAAAAAAAATATCACTTACAATCCATTGAATTAAGTAAATAATTGATTATATTTATCATATATTGGAGGAATAAAAAGTGAAAATTGAAAGAATGAATAAAGGCTCTTGGGGAAAAGTTAGGGCATTTTTTGATGTTATGACTGAAGAAGGGTTTACGATTAAAGGGTTTAAGATTATTGAAGGAATTAACGGCCTGTTTGTTAGTATGCCAAGCCAAAAGGGCAAAGAGGAGGAATACTTTGACACGGTATATGTAGCACAAGAGCTGAGAGAAGAGTTAAATCAATTAGCATTGCAAACATATGGCATGAATGACTCTCCAGACAACTTTCATTTTCCTAACAAGAGCCAGGCAACGGAAGCTCCGCCAGCAGCTGATGAAACAACAGAAAATAGTGAAAGCTCAAATGAAAAAACCGATTCTGGTGAGCCCGTTACATCTGATGATGATATTCCTTTTTAATTTGTCAATTGAAATATTATATCATAAATAAATATTTAGCTGCGCTATCGGGGCTTTTTTTAATTCTTTTTTTAACGGGGCATCTCGCCGGAAACCTGCAGCTTCTTATCCCTGAATCAAGCGGCGCTCAGCAGCAGTTTAATGATTACGCCGCCTTTATGTCCAGCAATCCAGTCGTTAAAATTTTATCAATAACAACCTATGTTTCTATTTTGCTACATGTGGTGGTAACGGTTGCTCTTTCTATAGACTCAAAAAGAAAAAGAGGAGTAGGTTATAGCGTGAGCCGATCTCCCTCAAATAGCATCAGCTCTAGGTATATGGGGGTTTTGGGCACAGTAATTCTTGCTTTTATTATTATCCATTTAAGTGATTTTTGGTATAAGGCGAAGTTTGAAGGAGAAACAGATGTTTACTCAATGGTTGTAAATAAGTTTCAAAATATTGAATATGTTGCCATATACGTAGTTGCAATGTTGGCAATTTTTTTTCATACGCTACACGGATTCTCTAGCAGTTTTCAGTCTCTGGGCTTAGTAGGCTCAAAGACTAGAAGATATATTAAAATATGTGGTATGATATATTCTCTTTTAATCCCATTGTTGTTTATGCTTATTCCTATATACTTGTTTTTAAATCTTCATAAAACTTAAAAGCTGTCTGTCTAGGCTCTCTTAATTTTTGTATACATAAAAAATCCCTTGTCCACATAAAAAAATTCTTGTATACATATAAATAAATATTGTCTACATCCTGTTTTTTTAATAAATTTATAGCGGCTTAGTAAATATAACATGAAAACATTAGACCTGAAAAAAAAATATGGATATAGCGTTAGCTCGTTTTTAGATCTTTTTGAGAAGAACCCAAGCTTTCCTAAGGGTTCGTTTCAAATCAAAAAACGTGGCGAATCCTATTATTGGTATTACACTCTTAGTAAGGCTAAATCAAATAGGGTAAAATATTTATGTAAAGCTAAAGGGAAAGAAAGCTTTCAAAGTGCTTTAGAAATATTATCTAAAAAATTTAATAATCAAAACGCTAGCGTAAATAATAACATTCCTCCAGGGCCCCTTGCAGATAAATGGAGCAACTATAGATCTTCTATCCCCCTTGTTAGTCCTGCGAATAAAAAAAAGATGAACATCGTGGTTATTGGCACAGGCTTAGCAGGCGCTTCAGCCTCAGCCTCTCTTGGAGAGTTAGGCTATAATGTAAAGGCGTTTTGCTTTCAAGATAGCGCTAGGAGAGCGCATTCAATTGCTGCACAAGGAGGCATTAATGCCGCTAAAAACTACCAAAATGATGGAGATAGTGTATACAGGCTCTTTTATGATACAATTAAAGGAGGTGATTATCGCTCTCGAGAAGCTAATGTATATAGATTGGCAGAAGTTAGCGCTAACATAATAGACCAGTGTGTTGCTCAGGGCGTGCCTTTTGCACGTGAATATGGAGGTTTGCTTGATAATAGATCTTTTGGAGGAGTGCAGGTTTCTCGTACATTTTATGCAAGAGGGCAAACAGGCCAGCAGCTTTTATTGGGTGCATATAGCGCTTTAAGCAGGCAGGTGAAAAAGGGTAGTGTTCAGCTCTTTACTAGACACGAAATGCAAGATGTTGTCTTGGTGGATGGTGAGGCAAGGGGGGTAATTGTTAAAGATTTGGTTAATGGACAATATCAGCGATTTGCAGCAGATGCAGTTGTTCTAGCAACAGGGGGATATGGGAACGTTTATTATTTGTCAACTAATGCAATGGGCTCTAATGTTACCGCTTCATGGAGAGCCTTTAAAAAAGGAGCATATTTTGCCAATCCATCTTTTTGCCAAATACACCCAACATGTATTCCTGTTAGCGGAGATCACCAGTCTAAGCTAACCTTAATGAGTGAAAGCCTAAGAAATGATGGCAGAATATGGGTTCCAAAGAAAAAAGGAGACACTAGGACGCCTATTGATATTCCAGAAGAAGAAAGAAATTATTATTTAGAAAGAAGATACCCTGCATTTGGAAATCTTGTTCCAAGAGATGTTGCTTCGCGTGCAGCAAAAGAGGTGTGCGATGATGGTTATGGTGTTGGAAATTCGGGCCTGGCTGTATACTTAGATTTTAAAGATGCCATCCAAAAGCTAGGCAAAGAAACCGTAACTGCAAAGTATGGAAACTTATTTGCTATGTATGAAAAAATAACAGGTGAAGACCCATATAAAACGCCAATGAGAATATATCCTGCTATACACTATACGATGGGAGGAACTTGGGTTGATTATAATCTTATGACGACCATTCCGGGTCTTTATGCAATTGGAGAATGCAACTTTTCTGATCATGGGGCCAACAGATTAGGGGCTTCAGCCTTAATGCAAGGCTTAGCAGACGGCTACTTTATTCTTCCATATACGATTGGAAACTACCTTTCAAAACAAATTTCCACAGAAAAAATAAGTACCCAAATGGAAGAGTTTAATGAAGCAGAAGCTCAATCAACATCAAAGATGCAAAGCATTTTTGATGTTCAGGGCAACCAAACAGTTGAATCAATTCATAAAAAATTAGGAAAAATAATTTGGGATTATTGCGGAATGTCAAGAAGTGAAGCAGGGCTTATAAGTGCATTGGGCTATGTAGATGAATTAAAAAAAGAATTCTGGAAAACTGTCAAAATTCCAGGAGAGTTTCAATCCTTTAATACTGAATTAGACAAAGCAGGTCGCCTAATTGATTTTATTGAGCTGGGAGACCTAATGATACGTGATGCCCTTAATCGCAGAGAATCGTGTGGTGGACATTTTAGGATAGAAAGTCAAACCGAAACTGGAGAAGCAAAAAGAATAGATTCAGAATACTCATATGTATCAGCGTGGGAGCACCAACAAGAATCGGAGCCCCGTCTACATAAAGAAAAATTAGAGTTTGAAAACGTAAAAATGGCAAAGAGAAGCTATAAATGAACAATTCAATTAGTATTACTTTAGTTATATGGAGACAAAAGTCTGCATTAGATAAGGGTAAATTTAAAAAATATGAGCTCAAAAACATTGATATCAATATGTCTTTTTTAGAAATGTTTGATGTTCTCAATGAAGGGCTGATTTCTAAAGGAGAAGACCCTGTTGTTTTTGATCATGACTGTAGAGAGGGAATCTGTGGTGCGTGTAGTATGTATATTAATGGGCGGCCCCACGGTCCTCAAAAAGGAACAACAACATGCCAGCTACATATGAGACAATTTAAAGATGGAGACAAAATTGTTGTAGAGCCCTGGAGGGCAAAAGGATTTCCCGTGATAAAAGACTTAATGGTTGACAGGTCTGCATTTGATCGCATAATACAGGCTGGCGGCTACATTTCAGTTAATACAGGAAACGCTCCAGATGGAAACGCCATTCCCATTAATAAAGCATACGCAGATGAAGCATTTAGTGCTGCAGAGTGTATCGGGTGTGGTGCGTGCGTTGCTGCCTGTAAAAACGCTTCTGCAATGTTGTTTGTCGGAGCAAAAGTCAATCAGCTTTCATTGCTTCCTCAAGGAGGTCCTGAACGCGCTTCAAGAGTTCAAAATATGCTAACTCAAATGGAAAAGGAGGACTTCGGACACTGTACAAACACAGGCTCATGTGAAGCAGAATGCCCCAAAGAAATATCGGTAGACAATATCTCTAAACTAAACAAAGAATATCTTCGGTCTTTAATTAAGAAGTCTTAGCCAAGCTATTAAAAAGCTTATAATTTGTATAAAACATTAATTGAATAGCGCTTTTCTTTATCGTTATTGATAGAAAGGGCATTTTGAACAGCTAGATTACCGCTTTTATAACCTATTCCAATACTTAGAAAATTAGTGCTTCCATCTTCTTTGGTTTCAGATAAAATATTTCCATCAAGGCTTATCTCTTGTTCCAAGCTATAATTTAAAACCATTAGGTCAAAAAACACTAAAAATGGGAAGACATCATTTTCATAAAAACCAACAGAAAGAATATTGGAATTTGAACTTACGCCTAAATCATAACCCAGATTATTATAAAAATCTAACAAATCACCATCAAAATCAATCAGCGTCTCATACCGAAGGCCAAATTTAATATTGTTTCCCATATATGAATTCAAGCCCACGCTCAACAAATTCATAATCAAGTCATCTGAATCTGCATGCGTATAAAGACCATTTAACTCAATGATTCCACCTTGAAATAAAGTCGGTCTATCTAAATTATTAATTTCTTTTTGTGGAAATAAATACGAAAAACCTAATCCCAGACCCGTTGAACTATTATCCTCAGATTGATATATATATCTTTCAAAAATCGAAAAACCTTCATCAAAATACATTCCTGAGTTTGGGCCTGAAAAGGGAAGAACAATTGATATGCTGGTAAAGATAATTAATAATTTTTTTTTCATACTTGGTATATATCTATTTTAATTCAAAACGGACAGGGACAGTTTGCCAAACACCTACTTTTTTTTCTCGCTGTCTTGCAGGCTTCCATTTAGATTTTTTGACGGCGCTAAGGGCTGCCTCATCTAGGCCAGTATTGGGAACTCCCTTTTGAACATAAGCCTCTGTAACATTCCCTTTTTCATCAATAAAAAACTGTATATAGACAGTACCCTCAATGCCTGCCTCTTTTGCAATCTCAGGATAGATAGGCTTAATGCCTAATCCCTTTTTAGGTTTGGGAGCGGTATCAAAAGGAATAAATTTAATGTTTGGTCCTGTTGATGCGTCCGGAGCATCCCAATCATCCCACGAATCAAAGTCAGTATCTTGGAATTCAATTTCTTCTTCAAAAAACTCATCATCTTCGGGCACGGGAATAGCGGGCTTTAATGGTTTTTGTTGCTCAACCATTTGTGTAGGAGGGATATCAAATGTTTCTACTTCAAATTGATCGTCCATTCCCTCAGCCTTAGCTTCATCCAAAAATTTTGGCATTGCAAAGAATAAAACACTTAAAACAATTAAAATTGTAAGAATAACCTCACGAATTCTAACAGAGTAATTGGTTAGTAAGGGGTCGTTCTGCCTCATTCAGATTTTCTTAATGCAGAATAACTTAATTTTAACGCATTAACCTCAGGGTCTTTAAGTAAAGTATGAATAGTATTAATTAATGACATTTTTGATTGATTGTCAGCTTTTAAGGAAACAACAATTCGTGGATTATTGCTAATTTTATACTTCATGGTTTTTTTAAAGTCTGCTTGATTTTCAGGGCCTCTAATATTTGTAAATTGCATATCGTCCAGAACGACAAAGCCATCCTTTGTTGCCCATACAAAAGCAGCATTTCGACGATTTTCTAATTTTTGAATAGCCTTAGCATAAGGCATATCAATTTTCGGAGCATCATATTCTTTCATAACTGTTACCACCATAAAGAAAACTAATAATAGAAAAATTATATCGGGCAATGAAGATGTCGATATTTCTTTGGTTGTTTGAGCTTTTCTTTCAATGTTCATAAGTTTAGTTAGCAATTGAAATTTTTGTTGCTTTGGCAGCCTTCACATAATCTAAAACTTTTATATAATCTGAATATTTAGTTTTAGGCGTTACCTGTACTGAAAAAATCATTTTTTCATTATTGGCCAGCTCATTTTCCACAAGGGACTTTAATTGGTACAAGTTATTTTGATCAAGGCTTTTTTCCTTTACTAATCGGCCGTTAAATAAAACCTTTCCGCTCTCATTAACAGAAATCACTGTAATGTTGTTAGGGTTTACTTTCATTTCATTCCCCTCAGATGGAAGCACAATCTCTAATCCTTGATCCATTGATATGGTTGTAGTTACAAGGAAAAAGATTAACAATAAAAAGGCAATATCTGCCATGGAAGACGAGTTTATCTCTACGGACGGTCTGCGCTTAAATTTAATCATTAATTAATTATTTTTTTTTGCGATACTTTGCAATACAACTGTAGTACTTTTTTGTATAGTGACAACAATATTATCAATAATGAACATTACAATATTTTGACCAAACTGTAAAATTACAGCAACAACTAAACCAAATGCTGTTGTGTTTAAAGCTTGTCCAATTCCTTCTGCAACAATTGATGGAGAAATGTTATCTGCTGCCGCAATTTGTCCAAAAGCAACAATCATCCCTGCAATTGTTCCCAAAAAACCTAGCATAGGTGCGGTAGCAATGCATAATGATATCCACGTCATATTTTTTTCTAATGCGGACAATTCTATACCAGCAGTTTGTTCAATTGTTTTTTCTGATACATCAGCTCCCTGATCTGCTACTTCAAGAGCGTTATAGCACAGGTTGGCTACGGGTCCGACATTCTCTTCACAGGTCTTGCGAGCCGAATCAAAGCCATCCTTATCAATTTCAGAAGCCACAGATACAGCAAAATCAAATTTTGTTTTCATTGCCCTTATTAGGTGATACAATCTTTCACCTACAAACGCCAAACCTATTACTAGAACAATAAGTATGGGCCACATAAAAGCTCCGCCATTTTCAAAAAATTCTACCATTTTTTTAATCCTTACGTTTTTTATTTACAGTTTTCAAACACAGTCAGCTAATTTAACAATGTTTTTGCTTCGTTAAAATACTTTAATGATTCTTGTGCTGTTTTATCATTCATAATTAAAACTCTATAATAATATGTTCTTCCCAAAAATTTATTTGCAATTTCAGCAATAATGCGCACTTTTATATTATCCCAATTATCATTTAATTCTTGTTCATTTATATTTTTAAAATCCGTTTTATTTAACCATTTTATAAAATCATTAAAATTGATTTTCTTTAAGGCGGTTTCCACTAAATCTTCATAGGCCATATTTTGATAATCTTTTTTTAATGATTCGCTGTAATTAAAAATATATCTATTTGGACTATAAATTAAATCAATTGAAGTTTCTGATAAAGATAGTGTATCTATATAATACACATCGGGATTAATTCCGCCCCCACCGTACACAGTACGCCCCTTTTTTGTTTTAAATTGAGGTAGCCCCTTCTTTGATGAGTCTGAAAGCTCTCGATTTTCTTCAGCTAAATTTTCGTAATATTTTTCATCGCCATCCTTATAGTCTCTTTGAATAGACCTACCTGAGGGAGTATGATATTTAGCAATTGTAATGCGGGCAGCAGTTTCATTGTCTAAATCATAATGCTGTTGTACAGAGCCTTTCCCAAAGCTGGTTTCGCCAACGACTAAACCCCTGTCTAAATCTTGAAAAGTTCCAGAAATAATTTCACTGGCACTCGCAGAGCCACGATTAATTATAGTAATAATAGGAAGTTTTTCATCAAATTGACTATAAGAGGCCCTAAAAACTGCATTTGACCCTCTAATTCTTCCCGTTGTAAATAATAGGGTGTCATTTGTAGCAATAAACATATCTAGCAATTCAATTGCCTGATCCAACAGTCCTCCTGGATTATTTCTCAGGTCTAGCAATAAATTTTCCATCCCAGATTGTTTTAAATCATAAAAAGCACCACGAAATTCTTCAACAGTTTTTTTTGAAAAATTACTTAATTTAATGTAACCAATATCTGCATCAATCATAAAGTGCGTAGAAACACTTTTTAATGGAATTTTATCACGAATTAAAATTCTCTCAAAAGGCTCATTACCCTCTCTAGAAATAGTGACTTCAACTTGGGTGTCTTTTGGCCCCTTTAATTTTTTTAATACATTGGGAATTGTAATTTGATAAGCAGACTCTCCATTAATTTTAATAATTTGATCTCCGGACTGTATCCCGGCCCTATAGGCGGGTCCATCAATAATGGGGGTAATTACAGTTATATAATCATCAATAATGCTAAACTCAACACCAATTCCCTCAAATTCACCATCCATACTTTCATTTGTCTCTTGATAATCGCTTTTATTAATATAAATTGAATGAGGATCAAGCTCATTAATCATCCCCGAAATTGCTCCCTCAACTAAAGAATTAGTATTTGGCTCAACAACATAATTTTCTTCGATTAAGCGTAGCACCTTAAAAAAAGTATTAACCTTATCAAATTTTTTTTCTTTAGAAATAGGCTGGAAATTAAGATTTAAAAATAAAAAAATAATTCCTGCTGCGCATAAAATCAAAAAAAATTTATTTAGAAAAATAATTTTGCTCTTTTGTATCATAAATATAAAGTTAAGTTATTTTGTCAATTAATATACTGTATATATTCCTTGTTGAGAAAGAATAACTCTTATACTTTTAAAGTTTATATTTGTTCAATTTTATGTCAATTAAGAAAAAAAATAACATCATTATAAAAGGGGCAAGACAACACAACTTGAAGGGGATTAGTGTTAGCGTCCCTCGCAACTCTTTAACCGTTATAACAGGATTATCTGGCTCTGGAAAATCATCATTAGCATTTGACACAATATATGCGGAAGGCCAAAGAAGATATGTAGAATCACTATCGTCATATGCAAGACAATTTCTAGGATTAATGAATAAGCCTCAGGTTGATGTGATAGAGGGCTTATCTCCTGCCATTTCAATCGAGCAAAAGTCTGTTAGTAAAAACCCTCGCTCTACCGTTGGGACTGTAACAGAAATTTATGATTATTTGCGCTTGCTATATGCTAGAGTTGGGCAACAGCACTGCTATAAATGTAAAAAGAGAGTTCAAAAGCAAACTTTACCACAAATTATTAATACAATTAAAAAAATTAAACTAGGTACAAAAATTCAGTTAATTGCACCAATTATAAAGGGGAAAAAGGGAGAGTTTTCTGATTTATTATCGAATATTGCCAAACAAGGATTTATGAAAGTCAGAATTGATGGACAAATCCACCGCATTAATGATTCTCTAAAAATAGATAAAAACAAAAAGCATTCAATTGATGTACTAATTGATAGATTAACGATTAATAAAGAAATAGATGGACGATTGTTAAATTCATTAGAAATTGCAACAAAAATTGCTAAAGGGCAAATTATAGTTAACTATAACAAAAAAGATTTTCTGTATAGCCAAAATTATTCCTGCCATTATTGTGATATTTCATACGAGAATTTAGAGCCATCTAGCTTTTCTTTTAACTCCCCATATGGCGCATGTAAAAAATGTGATGGCTTAGGTACCCAAACAGAATTAGATATAGATAAAATTGTGCCGGATAAAAATAAAAGCATTATAGATGGAGCTCTTGCCCCAATTGGAGACAATGTGCTAACTGGAAAAGGGATAGGAAAAATTATTAAAGAGCTTTTTTTAGAATACAACATATCCTATACCACCCCCTGGAAAAACCTTAATAAAGAAATGCAAAAAACTCTTATTTATGGTTCAGAAAAAACCAGAAAAAGATCACTTTATAGTTTAGATAATTTTGAAGGAATTATTCCCAACTTAAAACGGAGACACCGGAATTCAAAATCTCAATACATTCGCGACTGGATTGAGCAATATATGTCTCACATTCCATGTCCTAGATGTAGGGGGATGCGATTAAATAAATCTAGTATAGCAGTTTTAATTTCTGGGATTAATATTATTAATTTAACAGAATACTCAATTGAAAAATTATATACATACTTTAAAGAGCTTCAGCTTAATAAGTTAGACTCAGAAATTGCTAAACCAATCTTAAAGGAGGTAAAGGAGCGACTAAATTTTTTAAATAATGTTGGAGTAGGTTATTTAAGTCTACACCGCAACGCTCGTACTCTTTCTGGTGGAGAAGCACAGCGTATCAGGCTAGCCACACAAATTGGATCACAATTATGTGGAGTTTTATATATATTAGATGAGCCCTCTATAGGGTTGCATCAACGTGATAACTCAAAATTAATTTCCACTTTAGAAAATTTAAGAGATATTGGAAATACTGTTATTGTTGTTGAGCATGATGAAGAAACGATGAATCGAGCTGATTGGATTATTGATATAGGCCCAAAAGCAGGCATTAAAGGAGGAGAGGTTGTGGCGGAGGGTCCTCCTGAAAGTATTAAAAAAAACAAAAAATCTCTAACAGGGAAATATTTATCTAAAAAATCTCAAATTCAATATTTAAAAAAGAGAAGGCCGGGCAATGGGAAAAAAATCATATTAAAAGGAGCTTCAGGTAACAACCTTAAACAAGATACTTGCGAAATACCTTTAGGCAAGTTAGTGTGTATAACTGGCGTTTCGGGATCCGGAAAATCATCATTGATTAAACAGACATTATCTTCAGCAATTTCTAATAAAATATATTCAGGATCATCAAAAAATAAACCCCTTCCCTATACGTCTATTGAAGGGCTAAGGTCGATTGATAAAATGATATTAATAGATCAATCTCCTATTGGAAAAACACCGCGTTCAAATCCGGCTACATACACAGGTCTATTTACACATATAAGAGAGCTATATAGTAATTTAAATGAATCTAAGATTAAAGGATATAAGCCAGGGAGATTTTCTTTTAATGTTAAAGGAGGACGATGTGAAAAATGTCAGGGTGCAGGAGTTATTAAAATTGAAATGTATCTTTTACCAGATTTATTTATTAAATGTGATGAATGTAAGGGTATGCGGTTTAATAAAGACACTCTAAATATTGGGTATAAAAATCACAACATTTTTGATATTTTAAATATGTCGGTAGATGAGGCACGTGCGTTTTTTAAAAATCATCCGCCAATTATAAGGAAATTGCAGACCTTGTTTGATGTTGGTCTTGGCTATATTAAGTTGGGACAAGCAGCAACCACCTTATCAGGGGGAGAGGCTCAGCGAATTAAATTATCCTCTGAGCTTTCTAGGGTAATTACGGGGCGCTCTCTATATATATTAGATGATCCAACAACAG
>PBFM01000026.1 GCA_002718655.1 Fidelibacterota bacterium | reverse complement strand
GCCTTCTTGAATATTGCATGGCCATCAGAACCTCATCCCCGCTCATCTCAAGTTGTGCTCCAATCTCATCCCCTTTGGGCTGTCTTTCCACCTCAGCCTCAAGTTTTTCAGCAGCTCTAGTGATCTTAGTTATGGTACCAACCCTATTGAGTGGAAGACGAATCAATCTAGACTGTTCAGCTAATGCCTGAAGAATAGACTGTCTGATCCACCAGACCGCATATGAAATGAATTTGAATCCCCTCGTATGGTCAAAACGCTTTGCAGCTTTAATCAAGCCCATGTTCCCTTCGTTAATTATGTCTGCAAGTGATAATCCATTACCCTGGTACTTTTTGGCTACTGAGACAACAAATCGAAGGTTGGCTTCAACAAGTTCCTTCATGGCCCGTTCATCTCCATTTTGTATTCTTATCGCTAGTTCAACCTCACGCTCTGGAGGAAGAGGGTTAAACTTGCCGATTTCTGCAAGATACATACTAATGCTTCCGCTGGAGACCTTACTTGGCTTAGCCTTTTTATTTGCGGGTGTTTTATTTTTACTTCCGTTTAATGTTTCTTTTTTATCTTTTTTGTTACTTTTTGACAATTAAGGACTCCCAGTGCATTTTATTATATTGGTTTCGGATAAAGCCGGCAAACTTATGACAATTTTTCTATTTTACGAACAAAATCTTCTGACTCTGTTCCAATTCATTAGATTTGGTTTTGATAAAATATGTTCCTGACGACAACTCATTTATTGGCTGCCAGTTAACCTTGATTTTTTCATTATTCATTCCAGGAACAATAAATTGATCTACCAATGTTCCAGTAATAGAATAGATTGAAATGTTTATGTTTCCAACAACTAAGCCTTCTAGATAGAAACTTAACTCACCATTAAATGGATTAGGAAAGGCTGGTGACATTTGCAAAAATGAGGGGACGATAATTGTTTCAAATCTATCCAAATTATTCTCTACATAATCTGCATAGCGTATCAAACCATCATCTCTAATAATGATTATCTCCTGATAGCCTATTCCATCCCACGAAACGATTTCTTCTTGAGGGGGTTGTGTCATTACAGAAAAACAATCTGTGGATTCCTTTGTATAGAGGCCATCTTGACCGCCAAAAATAAATAAGGATATACCATCCGAGAAAATGATATTCAATTGACTAGCATTTACACCGGCATTTACAAGTTCAAGCATTGAAATCTTAAAACCGCTTACAGAACTCTGATGGGTATTAATATTTCTCATTATGAAAAGCATTAAAAGCTCAGAATCAACAACATTAGCCCAACCACTTCCATTCCAATTACCACCTCCAAATGTTTGTGGCGGATGGTCATCTAGCCAAGATGTATTGAAACCATCATCGGTTATTAGGTTTCGCAGTAATACCTTGCTGATGGTGCCGTTATGGACAAGAGAATAGGATAGTCCATTATCATGGAACATCCAAGGATGTGGGTTAGGAATCGATTCTGAACCTGAACTTGCAAGTCTTAAATGGCCGATACCTATCTTACCTGATTCCATCTGCAGAAGAGTATCAACTTTCTGCCAATATAGTAAAGAATCATTAGTAGCAGGTTCAGATGAGCGATGAAGCGGAGTTATTTGCTCTCCAGGGTTATTTCCATAGCCTAACAAAGCCCAGCCATTTATCATTTGATTAGATTGCAGAAAGAATTCTCTTAACTGTAGATCAAGATCAGTAAAACTATCATCAGATAATTCAGGCAGAGTAATATTAGTTTTCGTACAAGTTCCCCAGAGCTTACAAGCTTCAGCCCATTGAAGGGTTAATATTAATATAATGATTAGCCTAATCATGATGGCAGCATTTTTATTTTGGGATTTGAAGAAAAAACCAAAGAGGATGGGTAAAATCCCATGATTCTAAAAAGTAAGACTGATGGAATATCCCTCAACATTTTTAAATACACCAAAATCTGTGAGAACATAATCCACTTTTACAATTGGGCCTCTTGGAATCTGATATTTAAGACCACCACCAAAAGATAAACCTTGCTCTGGGCCTATTCCATTTTTTAGGTCATCAAATTTAAGTTGGTATAATGTGTGCGACCTGCCAACACGTAAGAAGAGAAGATCTTGAACATCTAATTCCATACCCAGATTTAAATACTCAGGATTATTATTTGGATGTATTGCATCACCAGAAACCAGAATGCTTAAACCATTTGTAATCTTTACATTTTTACTTAATCCAAATCTAAACATTAATGGTAGAGGCCACTTGGATGTCCCAAGGCTACCATCTATCCTATCATTATTTCCATAAATATTTTCATCGACGTCAATATCCACCAACGTATTCACTCCTTCCATTCCAAGTTTTCCACCAAAGTTTGAAACGCTCATCCCAATTCTAAGATCTTTCTTTGTTATGAAAAGAGTACCTATGTCAATAGCAAGACCTTGAGCGCTCATTTGCCAAATTTTTTCTTGAATGAATTTAGCTTGTACGCCAAAAGAAAACCTATCAGTCAATTTTTTTGCATAGGCAATACCCATTGCTATGTTACCCGCATCAAACCTCTGTCCATATTCACTTGGGTTAGGCTCTTGAACCGTTCTAACCATCATCTCATCCATGGTGACAGCAGTGAATGAAACCCCTATGCTCCCTAGAACTCCCATTGGAACTACGGCAGTATTATAATAATATTGAGTCTCTACAAGCCAAGGCGAATAGAAAGACTGAACCTCATTTTTTTGAATATTTACTATTCCAGCTGGATTCCAGTACAGAGAATTCGCATCATCCGCTACTGAAACAAATGAACTTCCCATACCCAAAGATCTTGCTCCAGGACCAATCTCTAAAAATGCTGCAGAGGTAGTGGCTATGTTATTTTGTGCCATAGATAAGGAAAAGGTCAACAATATTATGTATTTTCTTTTGATCATTTTATTACCGCAAATTTCCCGGTGTGTTCTCCTATCCCTTCAGCCTCAACATGATATAGATATATGCCATAGGATATCTCAAGGTTATCCTTGGATAATAAATTCCATGACTCTGTTCCATTCTCATTGAGCTCATCATGCTCTAGAGTGGTAACTAAGTATCCCGAAAGAGTATATATCTTAATCGTGCAATTACTCGGTAAATTAATGAAATCTATTTTCCTTGGCCCTCTTCCTGATGAATATTGATGTCTTGGCTCCCAAGATGCTGCAACCACATAAGGATTTGGGACAACGGCAATATTGTCCATTTGATCTCTAGCAGTAGAATCATTGATACTAGATGCTGTTGTAGTAAAACCATATACATCAGTCATGGAAAACGGTCTATCAATCTCAATATGAAAAATATCCCCTTCAACAGGATCAATTACAGTTAGTTCTGTAGTATCATAGATAGTGGTATCAGTATATATAGTATCCGCATCAGTGTAAATGGTATCGTAGATGGTAGTATCAGTTATTGCTAAAGAGTCCTGACCAAACCTTATTGATATCAACGGGCCGTCAGCAACAGCAGCATAGGGCCTTATTGATATTGATTCATCGCGATCCCATTTTCCATCATTATTGAAATCAGATATTCTAAATGGAGGCTCATCATCATGGGTAACATTTTTCACTCTGAAAGGGACAATGGTGCCATAAGGGTCGACCGTGACTGAATCACCAAGATTACCCTCAAATTGAAGTTCGAAATCTGCTGGGTAGAATCTCGCAACACTCATGGCGAGCAAACTATAATTACAATCACCTATGATCCATCTAGTGGAATCTTCATTCAAATCATATTCAGTATCTTTGACGATAACACGCATTCCATCAAATATTGGGTTGTCCTTTTCACCGTTCATTTTTTGGGAATGGTCAAGATGAAAATAACGGTAGCTTACTGTGACCTCTCCAGTAGCTAGGAGGTCTGGGTTCTTAATAAAAAATGTTCCTGTTTCTGCAATAATATGGTAATCGACCCCTTCCAAGTAGACTATATCTCCCGCAGAATTAGTTACCGTAACAGGGTATGTAGTATCATAGACAGTAGAATCATTTACTATCAAGGTTTTTATTACCATTTTTGCATCAAGATGATCATACGAAGCTATCGCACTACTATCAGTATTTATTGAAAGCGTTTCAACAATCAGTTCCTGATCTCTGATACTGAATGATAAATCATCAACCGCATCAAGAGTATCAAAAACAACCTGATATTCCTTACCATCCCTAATCGCGAAAGGGTCTATCACATCAACAGTAATGGTGCCTGAACCATAACCAGATATATGTTTTACAAAACTAGAGCCTTGTTCTACAAAATTTGGAGGAACATAACCAAGTGCCTCAGAATTTGGAACAACAATGGCGGCATTTTCACTAAGGTTTACTACATTCCCTTTGTAATCTAAATCGAGCGAGACTGAGCACTCGCTTGGTGCTATTGGTTGCAAGTTTTCACTTGGTGAAATTCCGTTTTCAAAAAAATCCAGGTCATACCCCTTATCATAAGCTGTTACTGCATAATAATATGTTTGACCATTTATGACATTATTCGAATCAACATATATATATTCAAGCCCCGTGTCCTCACCCATGTCAAACTGAACACCATTATAACCTATTGGATG
This sequence comes from Fidelibacterota bacterium, assembly GCA_002718655.1. GTDB lineage: Bacteria > Fidelibacterota > Marinisomatia > Marinisomatales > UBA1611 > NZWG01. The sequence continues at coordinate 18,019 of PBFM01000026.1, read as the reverse complement.
CGGACCTGTCAAGCCATCAGCAAGGTCAAAAATAGCTATGGGTTCCTTGAATGTTATATTACCATATGCATCTGTTATCGTGTATGCGTCGATAAAACCGGGGTCTGTGCTTCTGTATATACGATAACCCTCAAAATCATTACCGTAAATTGGATCCATTGATTTTTCTGAAAAACTATTCCAATATAGAGTAACCTTATTATCACCCGGAACAGCAGTCATCGTAGGCTTTAGAGGAGGCTTTGCAAAACTGTAATCATTATCATAGATATTTTGCATTGTGGCTGTATTTCGTAGAATATCTGCCATGTTCTCACCATACACCATTGCTATAGCAAATTTTTTCTTTTCTCCTGGATCTAATGATATGTATCCAGATCCGTATAGAAATGTCTGATCCACATTTTGCTGCGGAACCTGAAAAACACCAGGTTCCAACTGTCCCCACATTACCTCATCATTAGAGGGATATACACTTGGATAGGGCGCAGAATAAAAACTGGTGAGTCCAATCTGATCAGATTCATCATTATCAGTAATTTCAAAATTTGGTTCGCCGACATCTGGTATACCATTCCCCTCCGTTCCATCTGCATCAGGACCAGGATAATTAATGTGGAATTCTGCTAACCCATCTGCTCCTATGTCATCCATCTCAGGATCCCAATCTCCATCATTGTCGATTCCATCAAACTGACTCTCATCCCATGGATTGCCATCAGCACCAGGAATTCCATCACCATCATTATCAATTCCATCATTGGGATTACCAGGGGACTCTAGAAAGCTCCAACCAAAATACGCAGGACGAAAGCCACCATAGGATGTACTCCAGTTATCATGATCCCACTGATATACCATATCGTTTTCAGTATCAAACCAAGCATCATCATCACTAAAACTTGAGGATCCTCCGACATCTGCATCACCGTACATTCCAAACACAACACTGTCAAGGCGATTTGTACCAACATTCGTTATCCAATAAGTCACAATTATTATGTCCTCAGCAGCAGGATGATTCCATTGATATCCACGGGCTTCCATCTCTATTCCTAAGCCTCTTCTGTAGGGGTCTGCGGGTGCACCAGCAGTATCAGGCATATTATTAGTATCTGGCCAAAATTCAAATTCACTATTATACCAATCATCCACCACAAAATATGATTCTTGATCAGCTCTTACATATTTACCATACTGTCCATTCCATTCGCCATCCCAGTCATCAGGCCTATTTGGCCAAGTTGGTGGCCAAGAATTCTCATTATCACTCATTGCTAGGTTTTCTTGATTTTGATTAGCATATCCTTCCAATGGCTCGAAACTCCAGGGTACTCCCTCTGGAGAGGCATCTACAAGCCCACTTATACCATCTGATACAATGTGTTTTCTATAACCGTTCGTATCTACTACACTTGCCGCAATAATGGGTGAGAATTCCCAAATGTAAGAGTGACCTGAACCAATCGGGTAAACACCTGAAAAGCTACTGCTTTGGTCGCCTATTGACCCATGGTTATATATTCGACAAAGCACCCTATTACCTGAATGATCACCAAACTTTCTATGCTCCCTTCCAAGAATCTTACCTACGTGTGAGCTCCTGTCAAATAATCTTTTCTTGGGGTAATCATCTGACATTAAAAATGTTAACGATAAAAAATAAATAGCAATAAGATATGAGTTTTTCATGATTATCTTAGCTGTAGCGCTATTCCAACCTTTATCTGTCTGGGCGCTGAATAATAGGAGGGTACAATGAGAAATTCATCTAGAGTATTAAGCATGGGGCCACTGTATTGTGGAGTATACGTTGGAATCAATGAATATGAGGACCTACCAGTGTCACCATATACAGTCAATTCGTTACGTATGTCAAAAACATTATATATATTAACATGAGCCGATAACTGTATTGATTTTGATATTGGAAAATTGAAGAATGTCCGCATGTCAACATTATAGGTTGCTGGTTTTCTACCATTATTCTCAAATGATGTCCTCTGACCATCTGCATTCGTTGTCGTGTATGGAAACCCACTCCCGTAACTAAAAATAAGACTTGTACCCGACATTTTATTTAGTTGATATGTTAGAGTACTATTGATCGTATGTCTTTGGTCCCAGTCTAATGGTACAAGCATCTTTTCAGGCTCGATGTCAGACTGCTCATCATAGAATGCAGCAGTTGGGTCTGATGCATTGCCCTCTGATATTGAGTATGTGTAGTCAAGATTGCCAGAAAATTTTTGAGTGGCTCTTTTGGACAATGCTACGGTTATTCCCTTTGAATTTGCGTGATCTTTATTAACATATACACCATAGCGGTCACCTGCTATAAAAGAATTTTCTATCTTTGTAGAGTTTAGGTTTCGAATATCCTTGTAGTAGCCAGTTATCTCAAGGCCTATGTCTCTTCCAAATTGTTGAGAAAAACCTACCTCGTACTGGGTGGTTCTCTGTGGTTCCATATCAGCATTACCCATTGTTGAATTCACACCTGAGGCTGCTGGAACCTCAAACTCAGGGTTATCGTAAATATAGCTGAAACTAGGATTTTGGAAGAAATGCCCATAAGAAAAATGTAAATAACCTTTATCTGTAATGGGGAATGCGAGTGCAAATCTTGGGCTTATTTGAGTTTTTGGATCAGCCTTTCGATACCAAGGATCTCCATTCGCATTTGATAATAGTCTATCATCATCAGTTTTAATGCTATCTTCATTATCAGATATTTCGCCATCCCCATCTTCGTCAAACCACTTATTGATAGGTTTAACTGGCGACAGGTAATTTGGATCTTCAGGGTCATTAAGTACCCAGAATCTCGAATCAAAATAGTCATATCTTGCGCCAGCATTCACAACAATATCATCACTTTCAATCTTGTCTTGTAAATACAATGAGAACTCGAAAGGATTACGTCCTTCAAGGGGGACTTTTGTGAATGGATCTACCATTGATTGAAATGAATCGTGAATCGTATTATCTTCAGGGTCAAGTATTACAGGGGTATAGCCAGTATATCCTGCTTGTAAAACGGTTATGTTATTGTAGTTGATAAGAGTGTTTCTATATTCAGCGCCAAGCTTTAATTGATGAGAAGAATTGACCTGGCTAGTTAATTCTGCCTTCAATGTAAGAACTTTTGATCTCCGGTTATAAATATCCATATAATTACCACCGACCTCAAAATTGTTGCCCGTTGCATAGTCATCAATTCTAGGATCGGTGTCATACAGAGTATCACTAAGTGCATGGAATCCAAATGACTGATCAAAATTAAGATCATCTAATTTTTTATAGTAATCTGGGTCTGGACTTAAATGAGTTCTAAAATGATTAGAGGCATATGAATACATTAAATTAGCAAAAGTAGATTGATTCAAGGAAATATCAAGCCTTACTATGTCACCCTGCCTGGTGTTAAAAGAATATGGCCTGCCATCAGGGTTCCAGCGATACGCATGAGAATATGACTGTGATCTTGTATCACTATACATGCGATTGTAACCTAATTTTATTCTAGGAGCAATCCTCCATGATAATTTTGTCTGGTATGTAAGCTGCTCTGACCAATTCATTGGAACCCATTCAAATTTTCCAGAATCCCTTTTTGAAATTATTAAACTGCGGAGACTGTCTTGATAATAAAAAGGATTCCACTGGCCATACATTACTGTGTTACCTAAAGTATCAAGAGGGTCAGTTGGGACCCAACCGTCATTTCCATCGCCAAGCCCTATATTAGGGTCAATCAAAAACATATTCTGATTATCTGACCATGAATAAGAGTTTGGATGAAATACTCTCTCACCATATAAATAACCACCATTTCGTTTAAAACGCCCAGAAGCAAAAAAGGATAATGAACCTGGTATGATGGGTCCTTCTATGTTTCCTTTTACATCTCCAATGTTACTGAGACTAAAATCATCCAGCATTGGAAAGATGGGGTCTTCTGATATGGAATAATCGCCTACGCTTCCAGAAATACTACCCGAGTATTTTTGATAATCTCCATCCTTTGTAACAATATTGACAATTCCCGACATGGCTTGACCATATTCTGCATTAAATGTACCACTAATGAATTGTAATTCTTGAATTGAATTATTCTCAATTTCCACGGCAATACCTGAATTGTAAGGGTCAGTTACAGTTATTCCATCAACCATATAGGATATTTCACCTCCCCTGCCACCCCGCACATGAATTTCACCTCCACTGGTCACAACACCTGCTTGGAGGGATAACACATCCGTAAATTCCTCAACAGGGAGCACATCTACCTCTTCACTACTAATATTCGCCTGAGAATAGGTAACATCTGTCTGTATCATGGGTCTTTCAGCCTGCACGACCACTTCCTCAAGTCCAACGGCGCTTTCACCAAGCTGACCATCTAAATTAGTCGTGAGGTCTACTCGTACCCTGACATCATTAAGTACAAGAGTCTGATATCCTATCATACTAAACCGAACTTTATAGGTTCCGGGGCCTATTTGGAGAATAAAATAATTTCCCTGTGTGTCAGTCGCAGCTCCAAGCGGTGTACCTTCGACCATCACATTTGCTCCGATGAGAGGTTCTCCTGTTTCCTTGCTGGTTACTCGTCCTGCTATTTTTCCGGTAGTACCGGCGTACAAAAGAGGTACCATAAGGAAAATCAATACAAATGCTACTTGTATTTGCCTCATATATTCCCAATTAAGTTCTATTTTAGTTTAAATCTACTTAACTAAGACTAATTTCTTCACAGCTTGATAAGCCTGAGTCCGCATCTCATAAAAATACATTCCAGAGGGTAATGGTTGTCCCAAGTCATCTACACCGTTCCATTTTATATGATATACTCCAGCATCCATCTTATCATTAACAAGTGTAGCTACTTTTTGCCCTACTAGGTTAAATATTGATACACTAACATTTGAATTTTCTGCAAGATCAAATTGAATGTGCGTTTCAGGATTAAATGGATTTGGATAGTTTTGGTGCAGTGCAAACTCTTTTGGTGTTATTGCTGGATCATTTCCAACAACTGTCGCCCCGACATTGACCTGTATGGAGACAATATTCTCTCCTGATTCTATTATTAATTCATCCTCAATACTAAATTCATCATAGACACCATATGCTCCAACCTTAACTGCAATAGAATCATTATAACCATCAAATGCAGAAACATTGCCTCTATATGGAGAAACTGTTAACCATGTAAAGCTGTCACCCATCTTAATAGCCATGTTATCTATTGCAACTCCGTAGCCCCACTCTCCACCACAATCAGTATATTCAAAACCTACTCTGAAAGAACTTACCTCACTAACGTAAGGCTCAAGATTATACATGTATGATGCCCAATACCAGACACCTGTAGCCATGGTTGAATCAATCAGTATCCATGACTCACCGTCATCGATGGAAATTTTCACTTTGAAATCATCTGCATAAGATGCTTGTTCTGGGCCACACGGTCCAGCAGGATTTGGAAAATAGAGGTCAAACACCAAAAATGAAGGCGCAGTTCCAGAAAAAGCAGGGTTTGAAACAAGCATCGGGGTAGCAGGATTAAAAGGGTCATCTCCAGCTGCATCATCATTGTATAGCGCAAAATTTTGAGAGCCATCTGGTGGAGATGGAAACGGTAAATAGGTTGAAGAATTTTCAGCCGAATCTCCAACAGTCCATTCCTCGCCAAGATCAGGAACATTGGTAAAATCACCTAGCGTCCCATCTTCAAATTCAGAAAGGACCAGGTTCTGTGCAGCATCAATATTTGATAATTCAATTGAACTAATGGCAAAGTCAGCATCTAGCGTATCAAAGTTCTCAATATTCATAATTAGTTCTTGATAATCACCATCTGCCAATAGGTTGAAATCCATTGCATTTGGATTAACCTGAAATGGTCCCATTGGAGCATCGCACGCCTCTGCTGTAGGTTCAGATTCACCTTCACCATATGCGGTTGTGACCTCAAAACAATATTCAACATCATTTTCTAGTCCTTCAGCAGAAAAATATTCTGAATCTGCAGTACCTATCATGACACCATCCATGTAAACATTATAGTGTAAGAACTCACCACAGACGTTACCTGCACCAGCATCGCCACCATAAACTTTTATTTCATCAACGAACCAAGCCTCTCCATATCCAAGGGTACAATAATACCTAAAAGCGAACATGATCTCATTACCAGCATATTCACTGATGTCGACCGTATTGAACCAAAAATAATCTCCTACTGAATCAGGAATGGAAACGTATACTGAATCCCATGTCTCACCACCATCAATGGAAACCTCAAGATAATTATTGTGAGACGCATCGGCAGCATAGTTATACGCTTCTATGAATTCAATGTACCCTGCAGTATATTCTGTGAGGTCAGCAGTACCAATCATTCTACTATCTACAGGCGCATAGAGGCCAGTTGTTGAATCAGTTCCAGAGTAACTAGCATAGGCAGAATAATCATCCTCACCCCCATCATCACATGGATACATACCACTGCCACAGTCTGCATCAGTACCATCAGAATATCTGAACCATCCTCCTGAGCATTCTCCACATAGCGTAGTATCACTAATGATAGTCATTTGGTCTGAAGCGGTTGAGCAAGACGAAAAGCACTCATCAAAGATCACATCGCCATATGATGATGTCTGCGTCCAATACAAATCCACTTTTTGATCAAAAAATTCAGTCTCAAGATATGCAGGTGGACATAGCTCTTGAGAATGCAAACTTGGTAAAATCACAATAAAGAAAGTTAACTTTTTTAACATTTTCATCATATACTACTCCATTATTAATAAGCGGATTTATGCTTAAAAGATACATCTTAGTATCCAAATATCAAAATAAGTAGAATATTTATGAGCAGATACTGTTTTTTAATTTTTCATAGAAAGACAAACCAAATTATTACATTTACTTATAGAACCTTATAAAAATGATCAAATATTCAATATACACAATATTTTTCTTATCGGCACTTCACGCAAATGATGCTATCAGACCTAGGCCAAATATTTTGAGAGATCCTTTTCAGATGTCAAATCCAGGTAAGATCGGTGACCATCCATTCCCTACTAACCCAATGAATGATAGAGCAAGGGGATACCTTTTGCAAGGTAAAGCACAAACCGCAATTCTCAACTACGGTAATTATATTGACATAGAGGTCAATCCAAATGGAGCCTGGGGTGAGTATGCTTATCTTTATGAGGTCTCATTCATTGCAGGAATACCAGGACATTCCTATTCTTCAAATTATAGTTGGACTAACATTGAAACAGTTACAGATCAGGATGGTGTCATAATTTATGGTGTATGGGAGTCACAAGATGCATATGAAGCCTGGTTTGATAATGGAGATACAAATTTTGTTGGTCTTATTTTCAATGCAGAGAATGATTTCGGACTTTGGGAGCCTGATAGCATATCAAAAAAAATATCAACAGAAATGATAGATGATGCACACCAATGGGGAATAAATACCCAATCTTACAAGATTTTCTTGAGCCTTCCAGGAAACAAAGATCCAAATCGTTCTTCTTCGAGAGTTGGATTCATATATCCTTGGGCACTAAGACCTAAACTAATAACTAGAGAAGAACAGTTTGACTATTATGATTATGGACTGGATAAAGAAGAATGGACTGAAGACGACCACTACTATTATTTTGGAGCAAACACAGCTGAGTCGTGTCTTTCATACTATTCACCTACATTCAATACTGATTGGCATGCATCCACAATGGCTAGAACAAATACCCATAACACGATAACCTCCGCAGGGGAATTATTTGGTAACACCTATGTTACAGACCCTGCAGACACTTACCCTTTACTTGCTCATTCCGGATATGGTTCAACCTGGCCGCAAAGGGTCAACACCGAAAATGGCATGCTTGAATCATTTTGGCCAGGATGGTGGGCTCAGGATTACAATATCAACTTACCAGGATGTTCACAATCTCGTAAGGATCCAGATTGTTGGGAAGACGTACCAGGAAGATTCATCTCAGATATGGATGTATACCTTGAATTTGATGATCGCTGGGCACACAGAGGGAATCAAGTAAATACGAATGATGAATACGAACAAACAGGTTATCCAATGGGATTAAGAGTCATGTCAGAAGCTCATTCCTATGGTGTATCCTACGCGGAAGACATACTCTTTGTAACTGTAAAGGTAAGAAATGAGAGTGGTGACTGGTGTGCGGAGGATGAAAATGGTGTTGCAATACTTGATGATGATGGTTCTCAAATTTGTGGTGAAGGAATGATCATGCCAGATGGAACAAAACTTAATGGAGGAAGGGGCTTTGATTATTCTCAAGTTAGTCTAGGTTTTTGGAATGATGGAGTGATACTTACAAGTGATAAATATGGCAACTCAAATTATTGGTCGAGTGCAGACGATTATATGAAATATTATTGGGAGATTTTTGAGGTAAATGGCGAGAGAATGCTTATAAGTATGGCAATGATAGGTGACTATGATGGTAATTCAGGCGTTTTAGGGTATGCAATGAATCCAAATACACCAAGCCCTGGTAATGAATTTGGATTGGTCGCCACACAGTTATTAGACTCGCCAAAAGCAACCGAGCCCATTGATCTTGATCGAGATGGTGTAATAGATATTTTCCCTGGAGAGCCATTAAAAATGACAGACTGGCATTGGCTTGATTGGTATTTGAGGCCCGGTGTTACACATCCTGAAAGTCTATCTGGTGATTGTTATGCAGGAACACCTGGATGTCCGCAGGCTAGGAATAAGGAAGAACTATTTTATAAACTAATGATAGGGGATACAACAAATCTTAGTGATAGCGAGCATACTTGGCATTTTCATACTCAAGACCCTGGTACCGACCTTCCCTCAGATCTTAATCCTCACTTTGATTCTCTTGAAGGGATTGAGGAAGAGATGGTTTTTCAAAGACCTCCTGAAGGCGTAGACCCGCTCGTGCTAATGACCTGCGGTCCATTTGATCTTCCAGTAGGTCGCGAGGTTCCATTCTCATTTTGCATAATATTTGGCCAGAATGAAGAGGATATAATTAATAATGCCAGATTTGCGCAGGTAATGTATAACTCGAGATACCAAGGATTCACGCCACCATCAAGACCTAGCGCCCATAGTGTTGGAGAATTAAATAGTATCAAGATATATTGGGATAACATTGCTGAGTCATCACGTGATGTTGTTACTGGTTACTCTGACTTTGAAGGTTATAAGATATACAAGAGCAAGGATGGAGGACAAACATGGGGTGACCCCAGTCAAAGGATATATGATGCTGATGGTATATTTGTTGGCTGGAGGCCATATGCACAGTTCGACCTTTCAGCTGAACAAGACTCGCTTCACTGCGTATACGAAGCAAGTTATGATTGTGACCCAGAATCTTCAAGAGGGCACTCGATAAGTGGTCAAGATCCTTATTCCCCCTGGTTCAATCTTGGAGATGACACAGGTTTTGACATGATTCTTCTCCCCGAACCTAAGGTCATTAATGGAACCACTTATCACTATATGTTCACTGATGAAAACATTATAAATGGAATTGAATATACATACTCTGTTGTTGCATACGATATGGGAGTTGAGCCCCCTTTTAAGGAAACCTTGATAGATCTGGGTAACGGGCAATATGAAACATTGATAGATACAAATTTCTCAAACCCAAATAAATGGGCAGAGCCTGATGGATATGCTTCACTTGAAAACTCAAAGGGAACAACCACGCTTGATAGAAACTTTGTTCAGGTTTATCCAGGAATTAGCCCCAGACAAAACCTTCAACACGTAAAAGTGGTACCAAATCCTTACTTCGCAGGTTCTAAATACAATGAAACTGAGCATATAAGGAAAATTAGATTTATAAATCTTACTCAGGCATGTACAATAAGAATTTTTACGCTAAATGGTGAGCTAGTATCCAAGATTGAACACTATGATGAAGACTCAGGAAATGCCTTCTGGGACCTAAGGACAATGAATAACCAAGAAGCGGGGCCTGGATTGTATATTTATCATGTCGAAACTGATGGGGAAAAAGATAAGTCCTTTATCGGTAAATTTGCCGTAGTCAGGTAAAACCGGATTCGGGTTGTTTGTTGGAAATCTTTTTTAAGCTTGAAAACGTGTGAAAACAGGTTGGCTAGGTGAGGATATTTTTGGGTCATATCTATATCCCCCCAGGTCAAAACTTAAAATATCTTCTTGACTGGTAAGCTGGTTTGTGATGACATACCTTGCCATCATTCCTCTCGCTTTTTTTGCAAAGAACGATATTATTTTTAATTTGCCATTCTTAAAATCTTTGAATTGGGGTGTTATAACATCAGCTTCAAGTGCTGGTAGGTCAATGGATTTGAAATATTCAACGGATGCACAATTGAGTATGACTTTATTTTCATGACCTTTTAAATCATCATTTATCGATTTAGCAAGAGCATCTCCCCAAAATTCATACAGATCATTTCCATTTTTATTTTTTAATTTCGTGCCCATTTCAAGACGGTATGGCATCATCAAATCTAATGGTCTTAGAATACCGTATAATCCTGATAATATCCTTATGTTTTCATGGGCAAAAGACATTTCATCATCACTCAAAGATTCAGCATCCAGACCTGTATATGTATCTCCAAGAAAACAATATGCAGATTCCATGGAATTATTTGGTCCGAATAGACTATTCCAATTTTGTAATCTCTCCCAATTAAGTATGGCAAGATTTTCACTTATGTTCATTAATGACATTAACTCAATAGGTTCCAGACCCTTCAATTGAGATACCAATTCCTCAGATCTATCCAAAAATTTAGGTAATTCATGTCGATTGGTACGTCCTAAACAATCTTTAGATAGTTTTTTTGCTGGAGAAATGACTGTTATCATAATCAGAATCTAAACATGAAAAGTAAGAACAGATAACTTCATAATGCACCATCGATAACTTTATTGATTCTTTCAACAAAACCAGATGGGTCTTCCAACTTTACACCCTCTTGAACTAAGGCCTGCTCGTAAAGTAAAAATGAAATATCATCAAATGACTTTTTTCTGGTCATATCCTTTAATTTTATAACTATCGAATGCTCTGGATTGATTTCTAATATTGGCTTGATGTCAGGCACGTCCATTTGTCCCATTGAGCGCATCATCTGTTGCATTTGTGCAGTTGGATCATTCTCATCTGCGACGATACAAGATGGTGAATCACTCAACCTTGATGATATTTTGACATCCTTAACTTTATCACCAAGTAACTTTTTCATTTTCTTTAATACAGGTTTTAGTGATTTTTGCTTATCCTTATCAGGATTATCTGAAAAATCATCTGATGCACCACTTCGGTTAACTGATTTGAGATCTTTATCATCATATTTAGGAACACCCGTAATAATGATCTCATCTATTTCATCATCTAAAATGAATACCTCGATATCTTTCTTTTCATACATTTCTAAGAGTGGGGAATTCTTAAGTGAAACTTGATTTTGACCTGTTATATAGTAAATGGATTTTTGATCTTCTCTCATTCTATCTACATATTCTCTAAGAGAAACTAGTTCATCACTCTTTGTTGATTTAAATCTTAGAAGTTCTGTAAGTGCTTCTTTATGTTCAAAATCTTGGTAAACACCTTCTTTAATTAAACGACCATATTGATTGTAGAATTCAAAATATTTTTTCTTATCACCCGCCATGGTCTTTAGTTTGTCTAGAATCTTCTTAACTGAATTGGAACGTATCTTTGCCATGATTCTATTCTGCTGAAGTATCTCACGACTAACATTAAGAGGCAGGTCAGATGAGTCTATTATGCCTTTGACAAACCTCAGCCATGGAGGAAGTAATTCTTTATCATCATCAGTGATAAAAACCCTATTTACATATAGTTTAACTCCTGATTGATAATCTGCTCTAAAAATATCTGGTGAAGCTTTTAGAGGTATGAAAAACAATATCGTAAATTCTAGATTTCCCTCTGCTTTAAAGTGAATCCAATCAAATGGTTCATCCATATCATTTGAAAACGATTTATAAAATTCTTTGTATTCTTTTTTCTTCAATTCATTTTTTGATCTGGTCCAAAATGCTTTTGCATCATTAATCTGATCAGTTTTTACTTCACTTCCTTTTTCTTTTCCATCATCATCATACTGATTCTCAGTGTATGTTAAGAAAATGGGAAAATCGATGTGGTCTGAATATTTTTTCACTAGGCTCTCTATTTTCCATCTACTAGCAAATTCTTTTCCCTCATCATTAAGATGGAGAGTTATTGCGGTGCCGTTTTCCTTTTTGACATCTTTTTTAATTTCAAAACCAGATTGGCCATCGCTAACCCACCTCCACGCCTCTTTATTTCCTGCTTTTTTTGTAGAAACCTCTACCTTGTCTGCAACCATGAAACTTGAGTAAAACCCTACACCAAATTGTCCAATAAGCTGTGAATCTTTCTTGGCATCACCAGACAATTTTGAAAGGAAATTCTTGGTTCCAGACCTAGCAATAGTACCCAAATTATCCTGCAATTCTTTTTTACTCATACCAATTCCTGCATCTGAAATGGTCAAAGTTGGATCATCTCCATCATTGAATTCAATCGACACCTTAGGGTCAAATGAAAATGATTTGAAATCATCCTTGGTCAAAGTGAGATATCTGAGCTTATCAAGAGCATCAGATGAATTGGAAATAAGTTCTCTAAGAAATATTTCCTTGTGCGAGTATAACGAATGAATGATCAGCTTAAGAAGCTGACTAACTTCAGTCTGGAATGGTTGTTGACTCAAGGTATTCTCCTATTCTGAAAATTATAAAATAATAACTGTTTTTAGGGCGGAAAAATAAAATAATAAAGTAAGAAAAATCCATAGTTATTACAAATTTCTATCAATTTATGTTGCAATAATTAATATCTTAATTTTTCGATGGATTTAATTAGTAATTCTTTAGTAGCAATGATACCAGAGATTTCATCTAACCTGTTTCCTTCATATTCAATACCAATAAAACCACTATAGCCTGATTCAATGACAATTCTCATCATTTTATAATAATCAGTATTTATCTCTTTCCCATCTAAGTCAAATTCATTGCTCTTTGCACTAACTGCTTTTGCATAAGGCATTAACTCTTTAACACCCTTATACCTGTCATACATCATACCCTCAGCAATTAAAAAGTTACCAAAGTCAGGCAAAGTACCACACCTTGGGTGGTCTACTGCCCTGACTACTGCAGCCAACCACGAGCCATTTGATGATAATCCTCCGTGATTTTCTACTATTGTATTCATATTTAGAGCAGCTCCGAACTCAGTTAATTTCCTCAAACCTTCAGCAGCAAAACCTATCTGGTCCTGATATGTATCTGTCATATGATAATCTTGAACATTTATTTCATTAAAAGAATTTGCTAGGTATGCATTGACTCTTATAGAGTGGCAGCCAAGATACTTTGCAGCTTCATGCCATTTATAGTGACTTTCAACAGCATTATTTCGCTTATCAGAGTCTGGGTTACCTAAACTGCCCTCATTATCACACATGATCAAAAGACTGGAAACCCCTATGTCCTCAGCCCGCATTCTCATTTCTGTGAGATATGCTTTATCTTTAGCTTTTTCAAAAAAAAATGTATTGACATATTCTATTGCGTTAATGCCAAATTTCTCTTTGGTAATTTTTGCAAAGTCAAGATTATCTATCTTGCCACTGCGTAATGAGCGATGCAAAGACCACTGTGCTAAAGATATATCTAATTTTTTTGTTTTAGACTTGCAAGACATAATACTTTGAAGGCCGCTAATGCTACCAGACATTATTAAAGAGGTCTTTAAAAATTGCCTTCTTTTCAATTTGAAAAATTACAACCTTTTGATTCGGATATTCCTGTACCACACTTCTCCATGGTCACCCTGTAATCCAATGTGCCCTGATTTGGCTCGAGCAAAAAATGGCATATCCCTGAACTTACTTTTTGAAATAAGATCTTGAAACATTTCACCACCATAATCATACTCCAATAATTTTTCCCCATTTAACCAATGCTGCACATTCCCATCTTTAGAAATTATTCTTACTTTATTATATTCACCTAGGGGTTTCACAACATCCCGTGATGGAGCGATAAGGTCATATAGTGCTCCGGCTGATGTTTCCTTTTTTAATCGATCATGATGAGAAAGATTATCAAGAACCTGCATCTCTGGAGCTGACTGCCAGATAAAATCACCATTTTCTGTTGCAAAATAAAATATCCCACTATTACCGCCAGATTGCAATCTCCATTCTAATTCAAGTTCAAAGTCCTCGTATTTTTCTTTTGAAATAATGTCTACACCTTTTTTGCCAGGTAAAGTTTTTAAGTTCCCATCAATAATACTCCATGAGTCCCAAGGAAAAGTTTCCAAACCATAGCCTCGCATGCCTGAAACTGTATCACCATCAAATAGTACGTCCCATTCAGACTTTTTACTTCCACATGATATTAGAAAAATTATTAAACTGGTTAAAATTATTTTTTTCATATTATTGCCTATCGTTTTTTTGGGTTCCATTCACCTTTTGCGACTGCTGGTACAAAGTCTTCTAGTCCAGGAGGAGGAAATTGAATTGTCTTATCCTGCTCAGCACTTATATATGCAGTCATTAACAATTCTGTGACTGCAACTCCATCGCTAAAATTCTCTTCTGGCCGCTTATTTGCAAGAAAGCTCTCTACCATATGACGATTTTCAGCTGTATAGCCGTATGTATCTGCCTCACTGCTTACAACAGGCATTTCGCCTGATTCTGCATTCTGTTTTTCAACAAGATCTTCATCCTCTTTCCCTTGGACCTTTCTACTGAAAAAGACTTTGAGGTCTGAGTCAAGGGTATTCACAAACATTGAGTATTCAGGGCCAAATAGTTCCATGCTTAAACGAAGACCTGCACCAACGAAACACCAAGAAGTTGTAGTCTCAACAACCAGATTATGACCTGAATCATCTTCGTACTCAATCAAAGACCTTGCAAAATCTTCTGCAGGGCGATTTAAATAATCCGTTTTCCCATTACTATTTTCCCTTAGTATTTCTGCGTATTCTGGACGCTGCCATTTGAGGCATGATGCATAAGCGTTAACGCTTTTTGGAGTAAGGCTATCCCTATTTTTACCGGGCTCAGTAAGCATAAAACGCGCCTCTTCAACAGAGTGACACATCATATCATTCAGAACTCCTCCTCCCTGCAATTCGCCCTCCCAAAACCATGGCATATGTGGGCCACTATGTTCTTCAGCTGCCCTTGCTAAATAAGGACGCCCAGTTACTTTTGCACCGCGAGACCAGATAATTTCTTTTCCTCTAGTAACGGATGGTGCGAAAACCTGATTTTCAAGATATCCATCAAGCAGACCTACTTTTTGTGTTAGCTCTAAAACCTTTTTTGCTTCTTTTACATTACGCCCTAACGGTTTTTCACAAGTTACCCCAATCAATTCACCTTTTCCTGATTCAATAGCATCAACAATTTCTTCCATGATCTCAATCCTAGTGAAATTAGGAGCACAAATCCAAATCGCATTAATGCTATGGTCCGAGACCATCTCCGTGACAGTATTGAAAGTTCTGGCATCTCCTACACCAATAGTACGCGCCAGTGATGCGGATTGTTCTGCAGACGATTTTGTTCTAGACATCACACCTAACACATCGCAATCTCTCACTCCAATAAGAGACTGTATGTGGAACCTTGTAATAAATCCACCACCAACAAATCCAATACCAATTCTTTTTTGATTCATTTTTCTACTCATCTCCTCTGTTCTTTAAATGAAAAATGGAAAATTATTGTTGTAATAAGAGCTATTGCAGCGAGCGTGTACCAAAAAATTGAATAATCAAAAATGATTTGTTCAGAACCAGAATCATAAAAAACATTAGTATATGATTCCTGCAAGAACCCTGACAGCCACCCTCCAATGACTGGACCACCACCAAGAATTATAATTCCAAAGACCGTCTGGGCAGAATGTCTCACGTCATCTTCTGCAATCTTATCGACATAGACATAGGCAGCTGCAAAGAAAAATGCATAACAAAATCCGTGAAAGGCTTGACTTATTATCATCACCCAGACGGGTAAAAATTCTGTTCCAAATATTGCATACCTCAAAAAGTATGCAGCAATTCCAAATGTAATTACCTTTTTAAAGCCAAGCCTTTTCAAAAAGTATCCTAAATATGCCATAGTTAATATTTCAGCAAATTGTCCAATGGACATCGCAGGTCCGATTTGACTATCTGGAATACCTATGTGAGACAAAAAAGGTCCTGTTTGTAAAAAATAAATCTGATGTATGATACTAACTGCAAGACTGGAGATAACTAAAATAGTGAATGATGAATACTTGAATAATTCAAATGCTTTCTTGAATGCAAGTTTCTCGGAAGCATCTTTATTTGGAGGAGTATTTGGTAATAGAAAACAAAATGCGCCATATATAATTGATATAGCTCCTGAAAATTTTAATGCATCAACCAATTTTGCCGTAACATCTGGCACCTCTGAACCAACAAGGAAAGGTGGCATAAGCTGTATTTTAAGATTAGTTTGGAGCCAAATCATTGGGAATACCCAACTCGCAACTATCCAACCAATGGTACCCCAAACACGAATCTTAGGAAAATCATTTTCCTGATCATCAATGTGGGCAAATGTAATAGAATTTGATAACGCAAGGGTTGGCATGTAAAGGACACTATAAAGTATGGACAAAACTAACCATGACTGGTAATCTGTTTGAAGAGCAGTGTACCATTTTACCATACCTCCAGTAGTAACTAAAAATGCTAGGATACGTTCCGTGCTAAAATATCTATCTGCTATTTGTCCTGCAATAAACGGAGCCGCAATTGCACCTATTGATCCTGCAAGACCAAGAATCATACCTATTTGAGAACCAGAAAATCCTAATCCACCATCAGAGATGCTCGCTGATAAGTATCTGGCAGTGACTGGTAACCAAGCTCCCCATAATGCATACTGGAGAAACATCATAGCGCCTAATCTAGAATTCTTGTTCACAGGTCTTGTATTAAAATATCAAATAAGTTTGCGGTTGATAGGGTCCCATTCAACTCTACGACCAGTCAGATAAGACTCAGTTGCCATTGCGCAGGTAACAGCTTCTTCAAAGGCTATGTCAATGTTACATTTTGGCTGTCCTCCACCTCTAATCGCATCAAGCCAATCCTTCACATGGAGGTGAGAGGAGTCAACTCGCTTACCATCGCGATATGCATAAAGGAGGCCTTTATTTGCAAAATATTGGCTTGTCGCAGAAGTCACTCCATCAATCTGTTTTGATCCTGCAGAATATTGATAGATGGGATATTTGGTATTTATAATACCGTCTTCAATTCTTTCTTTATATTGGGTTGATTCATAATCTGCAATTACACGAAAACCACCAACACTACCAGAATTAGACATTCCACCTAATACCATAGTAGCATCATGCCCCATAATACGGTTCCCTCTAGCACTATTACTTGAAAGGGTTGCGCTATATAGTACCGTGAGGTCCTTGTCAGGATATTCTAACGTTGCATGCCAAACATCAGGTACATCGCGACCATCTTTGTAAAAGTAAATTCCACCAGAAGAAGATGCATATTTTGGAATTCCCATACCCATGATCTGATTTAATTGATCATAGTCATGAGAAAAGAGGTCACCAGATAGTCCAGTTCCATAATCATACCAACATCTCCACCGGAAAAAACGTTTTAATGCTTCTTCACCAAATGGTATTTTGTTTGGTGAGGGTTCTTGGAATGTATCCCAATCAAGGGTTTTTCGATTTGCTTTTTCATGGATGGTCCATACCCAAGCTCCCCAAGGGGAGTTCCTATTAGTGGTCAATTCTACAAGATTGACTGGACCCAATAGACCTTGATCAATGATCTGTTTGGCCTTGTCGTTTGCT